>JAEYNG010000239.1 GCA_023412695.1 Planctomycetota bacterium
CCGACGTATGCCCGCGACCCGGCGAGCCCCGCCTCCTCGAGATTGAACAGCATCAGCCGCACGGTGCGGTGCATCGGCTGATCCTTCAGGATCCGCGCCATCTCCAGGATCGCCGCGACGCCGCTCGCGTCGTCCTCCGCGCCCGGAGACCGTGGCACCGCGTCAAAGTGCGCAGAGATCAGCAGCACCTCGTCCGGCAGCGTCTTGCCGCGGATATCCACGTAGATGTTGTTCCACGGCTCGTCCTCGCGGTCGCCGCCAAGGAAATCGACCGGGTCCATCTGCGGCGTGTACCCGAGGTCGGTGAGCCGCTCGGCCAGCAGCTTCTCCGTCTGGCGCAGGCCCGCCTTGTGCTCGGCGTCGCCCATCGCCGCGCGCTTCACCGGCAGCGAACGGATCGTTGCCAGCAGCCGCTCAATCTCGACCTTCTCTTCCGGCTTGGCGGTCGCGTCGCCGCGTACAGCGGCCGGGCGCTCGACGGCGGGCGGCTTCGCCTCCGCCTGCGCAATCGCCTGCCCTGTCGCGGCCTGCATCGCCGCAAGCGCCCCAACGCACCACAACGTCCGCCAGCCCGATCGGGAGGTGTACCGTGTCATGCCGAACGGTATGTCGTCATCCTCGCGCGGTTGCGACGATCACGCCGCGTTCGCGGCCGGCGGAACATTCTGCCGAGGCCCATTGACCGCCGCCGCGATCCCTTCCAGCAAGTCCGCCCGCCGGATCGGTTTGGTCAACACGCCGTTGCACCCGGCCCGCAAACACTGCACCCGGTGCTCCTCGGATGTGTGCGCCGTGAGCGCGAGGATAACCCCAACGTACTGGCGGGCACGCAGCAGTTGCGTCGCCTGCACGCCGTGCATCCCCGGCATCTCGCTGTCCATCAGCACGACGTCGAACCCGCGGCCGCCGGGCGTGCCCAGTGCCGTACGGACCGCCGCGACCCCGTCGCCGACGACCACGACTTCGGCGCCCGCGTTGCTCAGGTGCGTGCGGATGAGCCGCTGCGTGTCCACCGAGTCCTCGGCCAGCAGCACGCGCAGCCCCTGCAAACGCTTACCCGCATGCTCCGCGTCCGGTATCGCCGTTCGCTCCGCACCCGCGTCCGCGATCGTCAGCGTAAACGTCGAGCCCTCGCCGGGCCTGCTGACGCACTCCAGCGTCCCGCCCATCAGCGTCGCGAGCTGACGGCTGATCGACAGCCCCAGCCCCGACCCGCCGAACCGCCGTGCGATGGAGGTGTCCGCCTGGTTGAACGCCTCGAACACCTGCACGCACTGCTGCTCGGTCATGCCCTGCCCCGTGTCACGCACCACAACTTTGAGTTGCGGCCGCGGCGCGGCGGTCTCGTACACCACGTCCACGTGCACCGACCCGTGCGCGGTGAACTTGATCGCGTTGGACAGCAGGTTGAGCACGATCTGCCGCAGCCGCAGCGGATCGGCCGTGATCGACTTCGGCAGCTCCGACGAAACCGTCCGCTCGAGCCGCAGCCCGCGGTTCTCTGCGGCGGGCCGAAGGATCGCCACCGCCTCATCGACGCACGCCAGCGGCTCGAAGGCGATCGACTCGACGGTCATCTTCCCCGCCTCGAGCTTCGACGCATCGAGCAGGTCGTTCACCACCGCCATCAGGTGATCCGCGTTCCGCCGGATCGCCGCGCTGTTCTGTTCGCGCTCCGAGGGCGTAAGCCCGTCCGAGGCCAGCAGCTCCGCGAAGCCCACGATCGCCGTCATCGGCGTTCGGATCTCATGCCCCAGCCCCACCAGGAACTGTGTCCTCGCCGCCGCGGCCGACTCAACCTCCGCCTTCGCGGCGGACACTTCTTCAAACGCAGTCTCGAGCTGTGTGCACTGAGTCAGGAGCAGCACACGCAAGTCCACCATCGTCGCCGCGCCGAAGCGATCGCGGATCACCACCGGCTCGAAGCGTGACTCCGGCGGACGCTGCACCGCGCACTTCACCGCCTCGTTCAACGCCGTCGTGTCGGCCAGTTCCAGCACCGGCCGGTCCCATTGTGTAAGCAGCCCGCCGATCGACGCATGCGGCGTCCGCCCGCTCGCCAGGCACTGCGCCAGCTTCGACGCGACCGTGGAGCGCGTCACCGGCACCGGTGCGCCGCCGTAGATCGCGACGAGCACCCCCGGCGCGTCCGGCGCGGCATCAAGCCGGCCGATCACCTCGGCCAGCGTCGCGTCACCTTCGACGCGGAGAGCGCTGGGCCACTGCGGCATCAGGTCCGCAAGAGGGCTGGACCGCGAGGATGTGTCACGGAGTGCGGGCATCATGAACGCAGGAGACCCAGTTCCGCATTCATGGCGGCAGCACATGCATCGGCGCACGGCGGGGCTCGCGTGAGCGTCGGGGCGGTTCCATCCCGAGATTGTGCATCCCCGTGGCGATGCAATCAGCCATGGCCGACGGCCGGCCGTTCAGGCCGCCTGGCACGCCCGCGCCAGCGCCTGGCACGTCTCGATAAGCAGCTCGCGGTCGATGGGTTTCGTGAGGTAGTGCGAGCACCCCGCCGCGAGGCACTTCTCCCGGTCGCCCGTCATCGCGTTGGCCGTCACCGCGATGATTGGGCGGGAATAGCCCATCGCCCGCAGACGCGACGTGGCGCCGTAGCCGTCCAGCATCGGCATCTGCATATCCATCAGGATCAGGTCGAACCGCTCGGGCGCGGCCGTCACGGCGTTGACCGCTTCGAGGCCGTTCGGGGCAAGCTCGACCGCAGCGCCGTGCTTCTCCAGGATGAGCGTGAGCAGGCGTTGATTGTCCAGGCCGTCCTCGGCCAGGAGCACGCGCCGTCCCGACAGCGGTCCCTCACGCCGCGTTGCGGCGGAGTCCGCCGGTGCACGCGCCGATGGCGCGGCGTTGGTTTGTGCGGGTTGTGCTGTCACCGTCGTGACGGCCGCGGGCGACGGCGGGGCTGCTTGCAGCCATGCCGCCGTTGAGGACACGGGGATCGAAAGGGTGAAGGTCGAGCCGCTGCCGCGCTGACTGCAGACGGTGATCTCCCCGCCGAGCATCCGCGCCAGGTTCTGAGAGATGGTCAGCCCCAGACCGGTGCCGCCGTAGCGGCGGGTTGAGGAGCTGTCGGCCTGTGCAAAGGGGCGGAACAGCAGCGCGGCCTGCTCGAGCGACAGGCCGATGCCGGTGTCGACGACGTCGAAGACGATCTTGCCATCAGCGCGGTCGGCGTGGACCGCGAGCGTCACCGATCCCGACTGCGTGAACTTCACCGCGTTGCTCAGGAGGTTCGTCAGGATCTGCCGCAGGCGGATCGGGTCGGTCTCGATGAGCAACGGGAGCGGATAGCTGTAGCGGGTTGCGAGACGCAGTCCCGTCTCGGCAGCCCGCAGACGGACGGTTGACAGCGCGTCCTGCGCCACGTCGATCGGCGAGCACTGCCGCGGCTCGAGCACGAGCTCCCCGGCCTCGATCCTGGACAGGTCCAGAACGTCGTTGATCAAACCGAGCAGGTGGTCCCCGTTGCGCCGGATCGCGCGGATCAGCTGGGACCGCTCCTCCGGCGACAACTCGGCATCGTCGATCAGATCGGCGTACCCGCGGATCGCCGTCATGGGCGTGCGGATCTCGTGGCTCATGTTCGAGAGGAACGCGCTCTTGGCACGCATCGCCCGCTGGGCGACCCCGCGGGCGTGCTCAAGCTGCTCGGCCTGCTCCGCTACCAACCGCTCGAGCTCGACGATGCGCGCATCAGCTCCCCCGCCGACCGATCGCTGCGGCTCGATGCTGCCCTCCGGCACGCAGCCGCGGGAGTGATCCAGTGC
>JAEYNG010000295.1 GCA_023412695.1 Planctomycetota bacterium
GTCAAGCATCGAGAACACGCGCACGCCCGGCGTCCCCTCCTCGCACACAAGCACGCGCTCCCCGCCCGGCACCACCGCGACATCCTCAAAGTCCGCGCTCTCCGCCAGCGTTAGCCCACCCGTCACCGCCACCCCGCCGATCGCGCCGTCCGCGGCGAACGTCGCCTCGATCAACACAAGCTTGTTCGAGTTGTCCATCACCGCGACGAACCGGTGCGCCGCGCCGCCGCTGCCTCCACCTTCAACCTCGCCCGCGTACGCGATCCCGCTCAGCCCCGCGATCGCAAACTCCGTCCCATGCTGATCGACCGTCTCCGCGGGCAAGAGCACCGTCGACCGCCGCTCCACCGCGAGCCCCTGCCCCCTCGCCGCGGCCGCGCACCCAAGGCCCACGCACACCCACGCGCACACGACACACGCAAGTACACGGGCGAGACAGGTCTTTGCGGGTTGAACGTGCACACGCGCCTCCTGTCCCCACGCATCACTTCAGCGTATGCGTACGCAAGCGGCAAGTGCAAAGGCAGGCACGCGGAGGTTCGCCGAGTAGACGAGGAGGAAGGCGGAGAGAATGGCTTGTCAGAGCCCGGAGCGGGAGTGACGGGTGCGCGATGGGGACATCGCTCGCCACACGAAACAAGGTATTGCAAAGCGGTACATCTAACATTACACTTTCCCGGAGGACGATTCGCACAGGTCAGCGATCGCCTTTGCCAACATTCGACCACTCGTGGAGAAGACTCGTGGCCAACATTCCGAAGCGCGTAGTCGACCGCGTCGCCGCCAACCTGAAGACGTTTCAGAATGTGCTCGCCGCCCAGAAGTCGCGCGATGTTTCCGAAGCCGATACCGTCACGCTAGTCAAAGACGTGGCCGCTGCGATCTTCGGGTACGACAAGTACGCCGAACTCACAAGCGAGCACGCGATCCGCGGCACCTACTGCGATCTGGCCGTAAAGATCGACGGCAAGATTTCCTTCCTGATCGAAGTCAAGGCCATCGGCCTCGATTTGAAGGACGGCCACGTCAAACAGGCGATCGACTACGCCGCGAACCAAGGCGTCGAGTGGGTTGTGCTGACCAATGCGATCGAATGGCGACTCTACCACGTACTCTTTAAGAAGCCGATCGATAAGCACCAGGTTGCCTGCTTCAACCTGATGGAGTGCAACGCAAAGAACGAGGCCCACCTCGAGTGCATCTATCTGCTCACGCGCGAAGGGTTCACCAAGTCCGCCATGGTGGAGTATCGCGACAAGAAGGACGCCAC
The DNA here is from genome assembly GCA_023412695.1 of Planctomycetota bacterium. GTDB lineage: Bacteria > Planctomycetota > Phycisphaerae > Phycisphaerales > UBA1924 > JAHBXL01. Next base: position 1,271 of record JAEYNG010000295.1, read on the forward strand.
GAGCCGCTACATGTTGGCCGCCATCCTCCTGAAGTCCGAAGCCGTTCAGTCGGCAATCCGACGAGAAATTCGTCGCGTGAGCGATATCTCCGTCGGTGAAGACGTGATCGACAAGATGCTCCGGGAAGAGGTGATCAAGCGCGAAACGATTGAGGGCGAACACGCCGACACGGCGATGCGCCGCGTCGCGCGAATCGCGGCGGCGAGGAAATCCGCGAGCAACACACCCGCGCCGGTTGTCAGTGACATCTCGACAAAGGTGGATTCTGCGGCGATGAGCTCAAGCGACAGCGTGCCCGCCTGAGCCTGTTCGCCGACCGTTGCCGCAATCATTTCTGTCTCAGGGTGGCACTGGTCACGCCGCCCGATCCCACAGCGACGCAGATTGTCGTTGAACTTGATGTCTCCATCCTCGCCTGCTTGCACAGAGCCAAGGCGTGGCCAGTGCGTTAATCCGTGTTCGACCGGCGCGTCAGCCGCTCGGTTCCCTCCTGCCCTTGCCTCGAAGCCGGGCCGGCGCTTGAGGCCACTGCATTCCTCTTCTTGATCCCGCCTCCCTCACCGCGATCGTCGGTGGCGAAGTCCCCTGCCAAACTCTGTTTGACTCGCCGCAGCACCGCCCATCCATAGGTGACATCCGCGGCTGATTGCTGCCCTTGCCTTCCCGCCCGGAAGGCTCCGTGTTGGTGACGAGGACTTCAGTCCGGCGTGGTCTGACTTGGCCCCCAAGTCCCAAAGATGCACAAACCTCCGCCTCTCAGCCGCGCCGCGACTCCTCCCGCGTAAAACAGCACCCTAAACCCCTATCCCAGCCCGACTTGCGATACCGTTCAAAAACCTACAAGCTTTTCATTGGCAGTACGGCGTTTACACGCCATACTTTGTCCAAATGAACTCTCGTGGGAACCATCAAGCGATCGTCTCAACCGCCATCCTCCGCGGGCCCGTTTCTGCCCCTTATGACATCAGCCCGCACGGGGGCGTCGATGATGCGGCCCAGCCTCCTGTCGCTCACCCACAACCTGCAAGCACCACCGTCATCGACCCCGCGGCCGCATCCCCAGCCTCCCCCATGGGGGAGGTGGCCGCGGAGGTGGGGGGGTGGCCGGTGGGGGCTCCCGCCTCTCTTCTGTCTTCTCCCGCTCCTCAACCCTCACCCGCCCTCTCCCCGGTCACCAACACACTCTCCGGGTCAGAAGTTCCGCATTCCGACTTCCGCATTCCGCATTCGCCCACTAACGACGCGTCGCCTCCAACTCGCGCACGCAGGCCCCTTCCTCTCGTCTTTTCCCCTCACCCCAACGACGAGGCCAACATCCTGGCCAAGATCGGCAGCGGTGAGTACAGCCTGCTGCAACTCGCCGACGAGTACGACACCACGCTCAACGCCTTCAGCTCGTGGCTGCTCGGCGACGACGTTCAGCAGAAGCTCAAGCAGAACGGCCGCGCGGCCGTGCTCATGGCCCAGAACGCCGCCGAGCAGGCCATGCCCCTGGTCGTCACCGCGCTCAAGGCCCAGCTCGAGGGCTACCTCTTTGACCGCTCGCACAACCTCATCAAGCCCGGCCTCGACGCCGACATCGTCTCTGCGCGCCGCGACAGCCACATCC
>JAEYNG010000298.1 GCA_023412695.1 Planctomycetota bacterium
CCTCTCCGTCGCCCCGTCGACGATGCCCGGCATCGGCCAGAAGGACCCGATGGTGGAGTTCACCGAATCCGCATTCGGCCTCCGCATCGATTCCGGCCGCCCGCTCCTGCGCCAGACGCCCACCCCCGCCGGCCCGACGGTCTCGGCGGACTTCTTCATCACCGACCCCGGCACCGATCACCTCGTCGCGAGCGCGATGACCTCCCTGCGGACGCAGCTCCCCTGGCCATGCACGATCGAGGTCCTGCCCGAGGCGCTCCGCGTCGAACCGATCATCACGATCGCCGACGACGACCGCACCTGGGGCGAAAGCGAGTGGCTCCGCTTCCGCCAGACGCCCGCTGCGCAGCGTCCGCTCCTGGCCAACCCGCCGCAGGAGGACTCCGCGCGCGACAACGCCAAGGGCCCGTGGATCGTCGCCGCCGCGGCGGAGCGCACGCTGCCCGACCGCAAGGAGCGGCAGCGGTTCCTCGTTGTCGCCTCCAACGGCTGGTTCCTCGACGACCTGACGACGCAGGCCGTCGCAACACCCTCCGGTCACCCCGCGCCGATCGTGCCCGGCAATCTCGAACTCTTCGAGGCCGCCGTGTACTGGCTCGCCAGCCAGGACGAGATGGTCACCCGCAGCGCGGAGGCACAGGCGGTCCCGACGATCCCCGCGATGCCCGAGGAACGCCTCGCGGCGATCCGCTGGGGGCTCATCGCCGGCGGCCCGCTTCTCATCCTCCTGCTCGGCGCGGTCTGGCGCCTCGTCCGCGGCTAACGATTCCTGCACGCCATGCTCGACGTCCTCTTTCAACTCGCCGGCCGCGCCCACCCCCTGTTCCTCCACCTGCCCATCGGCATCCTCGCCGCATTGGTGATGCTCGAACTGCTCGCACTCGCCAAGCGCATCGACCTGCACCCGTCCATCCGCGCCGTGCTCGCGTGGCTGACCTTCGCCGCCGCTGCAGCGTCAGTCGTTTCCGGCCTGCTGCTGGAGCGCGAACCGGCCTACTCGGCCGCGGGCGAGACGCTGCAACTCCACAAGTGGCTCGGCATCGCCGTCGGCGTTGCGACGCTGCTCGCCGCCGTTTCACTCTCCCTCAAGCCGGTTCGTAAGGCCTACCCCCTGCTGCTCACCGTCGCGTTCGCGGCGGTCTTCCCCGCCGGGCATCTCGGCGCGACGCTCACCCACGGCGAGGGCTTCCTCACCGAGCCGCTCATGGCACGCGAAGACCGCACGCCCGTTACCATTGACGAGCAGAACGCCCACGCCGGCGGGATGTACGCGCGGCAGGTCGCGCCGATCTTCGAACGCTACTGCGTGTCGTGCCATGGCGAGGACAAGGCCAAGGGCGATCTCGCGCTGCACACGCCCGAGGCCATCCGCGCCGGCGGCCAGACCGGCCCCACGCTCGAACCCGGTGACCCCGAGAACAGCGAGATCCTCATCCGCATGCGTCTGCCCGTCACCAACCGCGACCACATGCCCCCGCGTGCGCGGCCGCAGCCCGACGACAACATGATCGCCATCATCGAACGTTGGATCGAGATGGGCGCGCCGTTCGCAGGCGATGGCGGAGCCCCTGACGAGCCCAAGCCCGCCCCCGCGGGCGACCGCTAACGACACTCCGGACCGTCAAACAGCGCGAGCGCGTTGTCGAACATCCGGTTCAACGACAGCAGGTGCTCGACCGCCTCACGCACCGCGCCGCGCCCGCCCGGCGACACCGTCACAAACCTCGCCGCCGCTTTCACCTCCGGCGCAGCGTCCGACACCGCGATCGGGAATCCCGCGACACGCATCGCGGCGAGGTCCGGCCAGTCGTCGCCGATGAACGCCGCTGACTCGAGGCCCACCCCGCAATCCGCCGCGAGCTTCCGCATCGCCTCGCGCTTATCCTGGCACCCCTGCACGACGTGCTTCACGCCCAGTTCGCGCATGCGGTGCGCAACGGCGTTGCCCGCCCGACGCGTGATGATCCCCGCGTGCAGCCCCAGCCGCATCCACGTCACGATCGCCAGGCCGTCCTTGACGTTGAACCGCTTGATCTCCCGTCCCTCGTCGTCGAGCATGATCGAGCCGTCGGTGAGGACGCCGTCAACGTCGAGCGCAAGCAGCTGGTACCGTGCCGGTTCGGCCATGAGCTTGTCCTGTCAATCCGCCTCGATCAGCCGCATCGCGATCAGGTCCTGCACGTCGAGAACGCCGACCGGCCTCCCCTCTCCATCGACCACCGGGATCTCGTCGCGCCGGTGCTCACGCACGAGCGCAACCGCGTCGCGCACAAGGTCGGTGTCGCGCAGCGTCGTCGGCCGCCGTGTCATGAGCTCGCGTGCCGGCCGCTCCAGTTCCGCGTGCGACCGCAGCACCACGCGCCGCAGGTCGCCGTCGGTGAAGATCCCCGACAGCTCCCCCGTCGCCCGATCGACCAGCAGCAACGCGCCCGGCCGACGCACGCCCGGAAGATCCGCCTGTGCCATCGCCTCGCGCATGCTCAGGTCATCCGGCACCGCCGCGAGATTCTTCCCGACGCTGAACCGCAGCACCTCCCCCACCGTTTGCAGCAGCCCGCCGAGCGACCCGCCAGGGTGGCGCTTGCGGAAGTCGTCATCGGTGAAGTTCCGCCGTCTCGCGGCACACAGCGCAAGCGCATCCCCGACCGCCAGCGTCGCCGTCGTCGAGCACGTCGGCGCGGGCGAGATCGCCGGGTCGTCGCACGCGCCAATCGCCAGGCTCACCGTCGCCAGCCGTTCGAGCGATGACCGCGCCCCGTTCTCGCCCCCCTTGCAGATCGCGATGATCGGCAACCCGTCCTGCCGAAGAATCGCCGCGAGGTTCACCACCTCCGACGTCTCGCCGGAATACGACAGCGCGATGCAAACGTCCGCCGGGCGGAACCTGCCCAGGTCCCCGTGCGCGGCCTCCGCCGGATGCACGAAGTGCGACGCGATCCCCAGCGACGCCAGCGTCGCCGAGATCTTCTGGCCGATCAGCCCGGACTTGCCCAGCCCGCTCACCAGCACGTTCCCCCCGGCGTCCGCGCACCGCACCACCAGCCCCACGGCCTTCACGAACGCACCGCCCCCGTCGCGGCTGATCAGCCGCCACACCCCGGCCACGGCCTCGGACTCGGCCCGCAGGACCCGCTCCGCAAACGCCAGCTCGCCCTCGCGGCCGCCGTCCAACCCGTCCTTCTCGTGGAAATCCGCCGACACAGGGCCTCCGGTGCGCGAACCATTCATCAGAAAAGGGTAGACTCGTGGGCCTCGAACCGGCCCGTCTCGCCGGACGAGCGCCGAAGGAGCCGCGGGATGGTCGCAGAGTACAAGGTCCGCCTGGATGCGTTCGAAGGGCCCCTGGACCTCCTGCTCTTCCTCATCCGTCGCGCCGAGGTCGATATCCACGACATCCCCGTCGCCACGATCACCGGGCAGTACCTCGAGTATCTCGGCCAGCTCACCGCCGGCGATCCCGAATCCTCTGCCCGCATCGACATCGAACGCGCCGGCGAGTTCCTCGTTATGGCCGCGACGCTGATGGAAATCAAGTCGCGCATGCTCGCGCCCCCGGGGACCGATGACGAGGCCGCGCCGGCCGCGGCCCAGGGTCAGTGCAAGCCGGCCACCGACCCACGGGCCGAGCTCGTCCGCCAGCTCCTCGAGTACAAACGTTTCCGCGATGCCACCGAGCGCCTCGAGGAATATCGCACCGAATGGGACCGTCGCTTCCCCCTCGCCGCCGCGGCGTGGCCCGAGCGTCCCCCGCCGCCGGAAGACGACGACACCCCTGCCACCGAGCTCGAGGACGTCGACCTGGTAGACCTCGTTGAGGCC
>JAEYNG010000333.1 GCA_023412695.1 Planctomycetota bacterium
ATCGCCCGCAACCGCCCGAGGACGAACTCGCGAACATGGCCGCGGGCGGCGCGGGGCCGGACCTCTCCAAGAAGTACATCGGCAAAAAGAACCGCGAGGTCGGCTGGGTCAAGGTCAGCGACGAGCCGGACCGTGCAATCAGCCTGAAGATCTACAAGGACGACGACCTCAACAACGTCGGCACCGGCTACCTCTACTGCACCGCCACGGTCTCGAAGGCCGCGTCCCTCCCCGTGACGATGGGCTCCGACGATGGTCTGCGCTTCTGGCTCAACGGCAAGATGCTCATCGACGCCGACATCCCCCGCGGCCTCAACGTCGAGGACCACCGCCTCACCCTTGACCTCAAGCCCGGCGTGAACCACCTCTTCGCCAAGGTCACGCAGGGCCGCGGCGGGTGGGACTTCCAGATCATCACCCGCACCGCGCGCGTCGACCCCGTGCTCGACGCCAAGCTGCAGTACCAGCTCAACGCCGACTTTCCCAGCGACGAGGACGAGTACTACCGCGTCGCGACCGTCCCTGTTCCGCTCGACGTCGTGCTCGAGGTCGGCGGCCTCGACACTCTGCCCGACGGCCGAATCGCCGTCTGCACACGACGCGGCGACATCTACCTCGTCTCCAACGCCGACGAGGACCCGCCGTTCGACGCGGGCTTCAAGCGGTTCGCCTCCGGCCTGCACGAGCCCCTCGGCGTCGCCAGCCGCATGGAGGACGGCAAGCTCGCGATCTACAGCGTGCAGCGGCCGGAGCTCACACGCATGGTCGACGAGGACGGTGACGGCGTCGCGGACCTGTACGACACCTTCTGCGACGCGTGGGGCGTCTCGGGCAACTACCACGAGTTCGCCTTCGGCCCCAAGTTCGACGCCGAGGGCAACGCGTGGGTCACGCTCAACGTCGGCTTCTGCGATGCGCTCGGCAAGTCGATCGCGCCGTACCGCGGCTGGGCGGTCAAGGTGACGCCCGACCGGAAGATGATCCCCGTGTGCGACGGCCTGCGCTCGCCCAACGGCATCGGCTTCAACGACGCGGGCGACGCGTTCTACGCCGATAACCAGGGCGACTTCGTCGCGACGAACAAGCTCTCGTGGATGACGCCCGGCTCCTATCACGGGCAGCCCGCGGGGCTCAACTGGCGCGAGGGCTGGAACAAGGGCGACCCCGAGCCCAATCGCACGCGACCCGCCGTCTGGTTCCCCTATAAGAAGATGGGCCAGTCCGCGGCGGACTGCGTGATGGACACCACCGACGGCAAGTTCGGCCCCTTCGCCGGGCAGCTGTTCGTCGGCGATCAGTTCTCCGCGCTCGTCATGCGCGTCGCGCTCGAGAAGGTGCAGACCGAGGACGGGGAGATCTATCAGGGCGCGTGCTTTCCTTTCCGCCGCGGCCTGGATTGCGGCGTCAACCGCATCACCTTCGACAAGAACGGCGGCATGATCGCGGGCCAGACCGACCGCGGCTGGGGCTCGATCGGACGACTGCGCTACGGCCTGCAGCGGCTTGTGTGGACGGGCAAGACGCCGTTCGAGCCGCTGACCGTGCAGGCCTCGCCGCGCGGATTCGTCGTCACGTTCACCGAGGATGTTGATCGGGCGACCGTCGAGAACCTCGAATCGTGGGCGATGAGCAGCTATACGTACAAGTATCACGCGACCTACGGCTCACCGGAGATCGAAACGCAGACGCCCAAGGTGACCGAGGCGAAGATGTCCGGGCCGCGGACGGTGACGCTGACGGTCGACGGCCTCCGCGACGGCGGCGAGGGGTTCGTACACGAGATCAGCATGCCGGGGGTGAAGGCCAAGGATGGCCGGAGGCTTCTGCACCCGATCGCGTACTACACGCTGCACCGGATCCCGAAGGAGGAGGCGAAGGTGGCACTCATACCCTGAAAGACCATGGACATTTCAAAGCTTGATCTAGCCGGTCTTTCCGAACCTCTTGGCAAACTTGTCGACGCACTTCGCTCCGCAGGATGGACGCTCTACGAGCCTACCGCATTACGCCGGATCGCTCAGGCCGAAGCTGATGCACTCATCACTCGCACCCGGAGCGAGATATACGCTTCTGAACTTCACGCACGCGCAGCATCCAGAGTCACTGATCGCGAACTTCGCAGACAAGTGAACTTAGAGCGAATAGTTACCTCTGCAGCGGCTGCATTGCCCGAGACCGTATCGGCTGACAAAGTTGACCCGGATTGGATGGCGCACTTTCTGCAGGCCGCTTGCGACACCAGCAACGAAGAAATACAAGCGTATTGGGCGAGCCTGCTCGCCGGACAAATAGCTCGTCCGGGCAAGTTCTCTCGTCGAACGATCGAGATCATTCGAGTACTTGAGCCAGAAGATGCCGCAGCGTTTGTAAAAGTTTCTCGCCTCACCGCAATATTCCCAGGCGGCTGGCGTAGCGCGATAATTTCACTGAACGACGAGTTTGTTAAGACCCATATAGCACTAGAGGCTATCCGTAAACCTGTTTGAGCAGGATGATCGAGCACCCCAGGTGCAGGAAGCCTTGGAAGAGCATCGCGGACTTCTCGTAGCGGATGCACAGGCGGCGGAAGTTCTGGA
>JAEYNG010000337.1 GCA_023412695.1 Planctomycetota bacterium
CGGCTGGTGAAGCTCTATGAGAAGCGCGGCGATGAGGAGCAGGCGGCGATGTATCGACCGGCCGCGACACCCGGGCAATCGGAGAGCAGCGAGGGTCGTTAGCTCAGCGGGCCAAGGTACTCGACGCTCGCGGCGGTGGCATCGTCGCTCGGCGGTGCGCCCTCGGCGAATCGCGCAATGGCTTTGAAGATCTCGACGACGTCGGCGTCGCAGCCCTGGCAGGCCTTCAGCGCCTGCTCCAGGCGTGCAATGCCGAACGGCTCGCCCGACGGGTTGCGCTCGTCGAGGATGCCGTCGGAGTAAAGGATGATTCGATCGCCCGGTGAGAGTCGGACCTGCGATGAGTGGTACGCGGTGTCGGGGTCGATGCCCGCAGGGATCTCCGTGCCGCCGCCGGATGCACGCAGCGAAGCTCCCGCCCGGTGGAACCAATAGCCGTGGCCGGCATCCACGTACTCCACCAAGCCATCGGGAGAGAAGAGCCCGAGCCAGAGTGACACGAAGCGGCCGCCCAGCGAACGCTCGCCCAGGTAGCGGTTGAGTCCGCAAACCGCCGCGGCCGGGTCGCGTGTCGCGCGGACCTGCGCATTGAGCTGCGACTGTGCAGCGGCCATCAGCATCGCGGAGCCCGCGCCATGACCGGAGACATCGCCAAGGCAGATCGCTACGCGTCCGTCGTCGAGCGGGACGACGTCGAACAAGTCACCGGCGACGAAGACGCCTGGGCGCATCTGCATCGCGTAGCCAAGGAAGCCTTGCGCCGCGTGCGCGGGCGGCATGATGAACTGCTGCGCCTCGCGTGCGGCGGCGAGCTCGGCGGCGAGCGCCGACTGTCGACGCTCCAGCTCCATGCGTTTGAGGTTCGAGAGCGCGAGACCGCAGGCGTTCGCCACCGCTTCGACAAAGCCCGCGGCCTCTCCCTGGGCCGAGGCATCGCCGCGTCGGGCGTCAATATAGAGCAGCGCGACGAGCTCGTTGCCGACAAAGATGGGCGCGCAAACCGCCCAACGGATGGCGTGCTCGGCGACGCTGTGCGAGGCCGCCGCGTTGAGCGACTGCTCCTCGTGAAGGATGGCGGTCTGGCCGCCGGACGCCGCGTGGATGAGCGTGCGGCTGAACGTCAGTTCCGGGCTGCCATCGGCGGCTCGCGGCCCTGCGAAGGCGACGATGACGAGTTCCTCGCCAACGCCGCCGGTCGGGCGAAGCATGGCGCCTCTGGAGCAACCTGCGCCGGCGAGCGCGGCATCGAGCGCGCTGCGGGCCAGCGAGCTCTCATCAATCGAGGCCGCCATCCGAGAGAGGCCTTCCATCAACATGCGGAGCTGCTTGGCGCCGGCGGCCAAGGGCCGCTCGCCGACGCGCTCGATGCGGGCGGTTTTGCGTGAGTCGTCCTCGATCGTCGCGGCGGTGCTCGGGTTCACCTGTCCGACCGTGACCCGGAACGACCACGGCCCGACACGGACCAGATCGCCCGAGACGAGCGGCAGTGGTGAGGAACTGGAGAGACGCTGGCCGTTGACCCACGTGCCGATGGCGGACCCGGAATCGATCACGAACCAACAGCCGTCGCGGCGGAACAGCGATGCGTGTCTGCGAGAAACCGTCTCGTTCAGCAGGCAGACGTCGCACTCGATCGCGCGGCCGATCGTCAACTGGCCGGAGCCGTTGCTGGTGTAGCTCCCGCCGTGCGGGCCGGCGAGCGTGTGGAGCGTGATGTCGGGTTCGCGGGTAGACATACCGTGCCGGGCCTCCGGACCGGCACAGCCTACCGCGGATCGCGAGTTCCTGCTGAGAGGTCAATCCGGGCAGCCGGCGAACCAATCGGAAAGGAACGAGAAAATGTCCGGCACATCAATCATGCCGGACTCGTTGTAGTCCGCCGCGGACTCCATCGCGAACCAGTCCGCAAGGAAGGCGAAGATGTCGGGCACGTCGGTAATGCCGTTGTCATTCCAATCGGCCGGACACGGCGGCACTTCGCATTCGTCAGGGATGCCGTTCTCGTTTGAATCCTGCGAGCTGCCGAGGGAGATGTCGCAGCTGTCGAGCCGTCCGTTGGTGTTGCAGTCGGGCTCGAGCGGGGTCACCGGCACGGCGAATGTGATGCTCAGGATCGGCCCGTCGGCGCCTCCGTCGGCTTCGGACGACCAGAGCTCGACGAGCGGGCCGATGGTGCCGACGGTCTCCACGATGTGGCCGTAGTTGTACGCCGGGTTCGCGGCCCAGAAGCGGAAGGCGTCGGTGATGCCGGCGCCTGTGAACTCGATGCGTGACTCGAGGTCCGTCAGACTGGCCGTGCCGTCGATGTCCATGGCCGCGTCGATGAACGACTGGTTCGGGTAGTACTCCCCGACGGTAGTTCCCGACCCGCCCAGCATTCGTGCGCCGCTCAGCGACCACGGGACCGAGCCGAAGCTCGCGTTCGTGGCGGTCAGCGCGCCGGCGCAGCTGATGCAGTTGTCGCGGCCCGGATCGCCCCAAGGCTTCAAGACGCGGCGAACCTCGAGAGACGTCGCGTTCCCAAAGTCAGGCATCAGTGAGAAGCGGGCGTCGAGGATCGCCTCGGGCGAGGAGACGCCGCACTCCTCGGTGAGGGTCTGCGCGAAGTCGAACTTCACGAAGCCCTTGGTTTCGGGCACGGTCGTCGGGTTCAGGATCATCCGGTCGTAGGAGGTGTTCGCCTGGCCGGAACGCGGGTCAAACGATGCGTCCGACGCCACGCTTGGGAATGTTTCGTTCCCCGCGCTGCCGAAGGTGACCGTGATTGTGCCGTCGATGATGAATGAGTGCACATTGGACTCGTCTTCAACATCGAGCAGATTGGCGTTTTCAGCGCCGAGTGCCGCCGCGAGGTCGGCGATCGCGCCGGGTGTGACGGTGTATGTCGACGGGGTGCACCCGGTGTAGACCAGCGGCACCGTGAGGCGAACGCGGTTGCCAGACGAAGCGTTGACGACAGCGGCGGAAACGGGGACCGTGTTTGTCCCGTCGCTGACCGTGTAGTTCGCAGGCTCGCCCGCGGTCACAGGGTCGATCGCCTCGCTGAACACCACCTCGATTGAGTTCATGCTGACCGGCATGACGGCGATGACGCGCGGCGGCGTCGTATCGATGATCGACTCGATGTCAACGGCCGCGAGTTCGCCGTCGAGCTCGTTCAGGAACGCTTCAAGGTCCCGCATCAGTGCCTGGGACAGCTGATCGACCGTGCCGTGAAGATTGGGTTGGCTGCCGGCGGAGCCGGTGGCCTGCAGAACATCCCACATCTTCAGACCTACTTGACGTGTCTGGCCCGCGCCGCCGACAGGAACAACCTGACGGAAACCGCCGGAGTCCCACGATGAGACGAGCGAGGGCGTGTTGTATGCGGGGCCCTCATACTCCGGCTGCGGGCGGAAACCGCCGACGTCGTGGTAGCCAAAGTCGGTGTAAGCCGGGGCAGGGTGGCAGGTCACACAGCCGGTGGCAAGCGGCCCCTCGGTCAGGCGGAAGAGCATCGCGCCCCGGACAGCGGACTCGGTGATCTCTCCGCCGGGTTCGCGGTGCGGGCTGCGCATCAGGGGCGGGAGGTTGAGGACAAACGCCGCGAGAGCGTCGAGTTCCGGGCTCAAGCCGGCATTCGGCTCGCTTAGTGGCGCGTTGGGGAATGGAAGGAATCCGCTGCCGAGCATGAAGTTTGTTGTGAACGTGAGATCGAAGTCCTGGATTTCGTCGCGGTCTCCGGATCGGTGAAGCTGGCCGCGGCCGTTTGCCTGGGGTGCCATCGAGATGGACTGGCCGCGCATCGTGAGGGTCTTTCGCCGGCCTGCGCCGATCTGGGCGAAGTCCCAGACCAGCCCGTCGGTCTCGCCGCCCGGGTGGCACGAGGCGCACGAGACTTTCTGATTAATGCTGGTCCGGATGTCCGCGCTCGTGTGGAACAGCTTCTCGCCGAGCAGGATCTGCGGATCAACCGGGTCTTCGGAGATGACGGCGGGGACGCGGTCGAGCTCGCTCCACGTTGCGGGGTCGATTACCGAGACATCGCGCGACAGGTGGTTCAGCACATACACCTTGTCGGCGACAGGCGCCCAAACGAGACCGATCGGGTTATCGCCGACGGGGAGTTCCTGCAGCGCGGGCTCGCCGATCGGGCGAGCAAGGCCGGTGAACTGCGGGACGACGAGTACGTCGTTGCTGTGCGCCATGGTGATCAGGGCGATGGAGCCGTCGGCGTTGAACGCGATGTCGGACGGCCCCGCCACGCCGGCGTTCCAGCCATCACCAATGAGTTGGTTCTGCTGATTGTGGGCTTTGATCGCCGTGAAGATGACCCGGTTGTTGAGATCGATCTCGTTCGAGGCCGTGTTGACCTTCAGCACCGCTGCCTGGATGACCGTGTCGGCCGTCAGGTGCGTTGGGCGAAAGTTGTGCAGCTGCGTCGGGACCCAGACCTCGCCGCTCGAAGGGTTCACGCTGATCTGGGACGTCGGGAAGATCCACCCGCCCTCAGGGATCTGCGGGTCATCGGCCGGGATCTGGAAGTTGAACTTCGGGTCGATCGAGCGGACCCGGTGCACGTACGCGAGCTTCAGTTCGGCGGAGTCGATCACGCTCAGATAGGTTTGCTCGCCGTCGTTGAACTGGTGCGCGACATACGCGGTCGCTGGGCCGGTGAACGTGATCGACAGGGGCTTGGACGCCATGTTGTCGAACGTTTTCAGGATCTCGCGGCTCGACGTGTCGACGACCGCGACCGTATCGGCGCGATAGAACGCGATGAGCGCTCGATCGCCCGTTGGCGTGAAGGCGATGGCGACCGGGCCGGCGCCGTAGCGGAGCGGGATAGTTGCGGTCTCTTGGCCGGTCGCGCCGTCGAGGATGTAGATCTTGTCGGTGTCGTACGCCGCGACCCAGACCTCGTTTGTGCCTGGACGCAGTGCGAGCGCACGCGGGCTGTTCGGCGCCGTCGCGGCCGGGAGTGGAAACTCCATGATGCTGTTGTCAGCTGTCGCGAGGCGCGTGACGCTGTCGTGATCCTGGTTCACGAACCAGACAAACTCGCCGTCCGTTGATGCCTGGATCGGCCCGCTCTTGTATAACACGGCACCGTCAGCTAGGGCTGCCTTGGTGAACAGGAGCAGGCCCAGCATGGCCAACGTGCTGGCCCAACCCACGAATGAGAAACTGCGCATCCCTACCCTCGCCTTTCAACCCCGTACGGACTCCCACCCGCTTACCGCGCCAACAGTTCCACAACGCGGAGGTTCCGATCGCGGGAACGCCAGGTTCCGGTAACCAGATGAACAGCCCATAGCCTACCCCAACTTCACGAAAAGACGAAGGCGATTGCAATGGATATTTTAATCCGAATTTTGCGTAAAGGGGAACCGGCAGATGGGCGACGTATCAAGCGACGGCGGTACAACAGAAGTGCTTGAGCAGCAGGCACTTGCAGCGGCGGCGGCGTTTCGCGCCGACTATGGGGCTGTCCGGGAACAGATCGGGAAGATCATCGTCGGGCACGAAACGGTAGTGGACGGTGTGCTGACGTGCCTGTTCTGCGACGGTCACGCGCTTCTTGAGGGTGTACCAGGCCTTGGGAAAACCCTGCTTGTTCGAACGCTCGCCAGCGCGCTGGATTTGGGCTTCTCGCGCATCCAGTTCACGCCCGATCTCATGCCGGCGGATATCTCGGGCACGACGGTGGTGATGGAAGTCGATCGCGGAGGCGGGGCTCCGTCGCGACAGTTTGTCTTCCAGAAGGGACCCGTCTTCGCGCAGATCCTGCTGGCGGACGAGATCAACCGCGCAACGCCCAAAACGCAGTCAGCGCTGCTCGAGGCCATGCAGGAGCGGAGCGTGACGGTGGGGGGGGTGACCCACGCGCTTCCGCGGCCGTTCCTTGTAATGGCAACCCAGAACCCAGTCGAGCAGGAAGGAACGTATCCGCTCCCCGAGGCGCAGCTCGATCGGTTTTTCTTCAAGCTGCTGGTTGCGCCCGCTGGACGCAAGGAGCTCGCGGCGATCCTCGACCGCACAACGTCTGGCCAGTCGGTGCAGGTGCAGCCGGTCGTGAACGCTGAGCGGATCGTGGCGCATCAAAGGCTGATCCAACGGGCAGTGATCGCGCCGCCGATCCAGGATTACGCGGTGCGGCTTGTGCTTGCGACGCATCCACGCGGGGTGTCGGGCGGTGAGGGGGAGTCATTCTCGACGCCGCTCGTTGATCGCTACGTGCGTCTAGGCGCCTCGCCGCGTGCCGCGCAGGCGGTGGTGCTGGCGGCGAAGTGCCGTGCGCTGCTCGACGGCCGCGCGGCGGCGTCGATCGAGGACATCCGCACGGTTGCGCTACCCGCGCTGCGCCACCGCATGATCCTGAACTTCGAGGCACAGGCGGAGGGCGTATCGCCGGACTCGGTGATCGAGAACATCATTTCGACGCTGCCGGCACGGCTCGAGACGTGAAGTTCATTTGCCTCCGGGCAGGCCCAGCCATTGATCGAGCAGGATCGCGGCGTGCGCGGGCTCGGTGTCCCATGGGAACATCGGCCTGGGCCACGCCGAGCGACGCCCCTGGGCGTCGATTCGCGCGATGCCGAGTCGGAGCCACCGACCGTCGCTGATCAATCGGCCGGGGATCGGGACCCACGCCGACCAGCGATCGAGCGTCCGGTTCACGGTGACCAGACCGCTCTCCCCTTGCGAGGTGACAAGGGTGCCATCGGCGTAGACCCGGAGCGTGAGCTCACCCCCAACGCCGGAAAGGCTGACCAGCAGTTCTTCCGCCACGGCCGGCGTTGCATCCGCCGACTCGCACTCGAAGTAGAGCGTCCAGGACGTTGTTGCTGGCGACGCGCCAATCCCCGGCGCATCCTGCCGCAGAAGAAGCGCGGATGTGCGTCGGCCGGGCGCGACGACGGCGCGTCCCGTTCCGGCGGGTGAGCGCCCTGCCCGCGCATCGCCGGTGTCGGTGCAGGACTCGCGCCATGTCGGGAGCGTCCAGTCGGCGAAGAACGGCCCGATGGTGATGCCGGGCGGGCGAGCCTCGACCGCGCGGGGAACGACTGCGCGCGTGGCAGACCAGCCTGCCACCTGCACGACAACGGTGTCGTCACGGTTGACGCTTGTTGCGGGTGCGAAGTCGGCTGTTCCAACCGTGCCCGGAGCGAGACCCACAACGTCCTCCGCGCGTGCCACACCGGGACGCAGGATGATCATGGCCGCAGTGGGCGAGCCGGGCGCGAGGGAGAGGCCGGACAACTGTGCGGCTGGTGCACCGGTGTTGGCGTCGAGCACGGCGGCGTCGTCTGCTATCCACGCGGCGTATCGAGGTTGTACGGCGAGCCACTCGCGGGCACGCTGCACGCGTTGCTGCGGTGTCGCGAGAGGGGAGAGCAGGTCCGTACTCAATCGGGTGAGCGTGCCGTCATCGCCCGGCCAGCTAGGAACGTTCGCGTTGCCGAAGTCGGAGACAAATGTCAGCCGGGCACGGAAGTCTGCGGCGACGGCAGCGTCCGCGGCCGCGAGTCGTTCGAGCGCTTCGCTCCACACGGCTTCGACTTGTTCAGCGAGCGATTCAATCGTCTTGTCGGAAAACTCGTCGAACGCCGGGCCCGGTGCCAGGAGCGGCTCGCCCGCGGCGAGGCGGGCACGCCATCGCTCGAATGGAGAGTTGCGAAGCGCAGCGAGGCATGCTCGGGTCCACGCGGACTCGATCGGCTGGGACGTGCGGCTGGTGGCGAAGGGGGCGCGGCGGATCCAGCCTGTGCGGATTCGCATGTCGGCGAGCACGAGGTCTTGGCCATCGGACTCCGGCGGGATGTCGATGATCAGGTACCATCGCCCGTCGGGGGAAAGATCGGTTCGGCGGGCCGCGGCCGGGGACTCATGGGCTTCCCACGACAACGGCACGCCCATCCACACGGCGGCACGCGAGTGGATGAATCGGTCGCCTGGCGAACCGGTCTCAGAGCCGGGTTGCGAGGGTATGGTCGACGGCCCGATCCACCACAACGGGGCATAAAGAGCCGCTCCGCCGCTGAGTCGCGCTGGCACGATGCCGGCGTCGATCTGGTTCTGGGTCGGCACAAAGGGCACAACGAGCGGCGCGCCGGAACGCGCCCAGATCTCGATATTGGCAATGGGTGATGCACCCGCTCGGGCGGGTTGCACTGCGGCCCGTGTCGTTGCGGAGATGGAGACGACGAACAGGATCACGAAGTACACGGTCCATCGGAGAGCGTCACAAAAGTACGAGCGCGGAATCTCCGATAACGAGCGCAGCACGCGGGGCGGGGTCTGGAGGGAACGCGGCATGGTTCTGTGTGAGATCGATGGCACGCATGAGTTCCGTGTATACCTGCCGCAGGCGACGGCCGTCGATCTGGTCGGCGCGTTTACCAACTGGCGGGCGAGCCCGATCCGGATGATTCGCGAGCATACCGGGTGGTGGTTCGTCCGTCTCGAACTGCCGCCCGGAGATCATGATTTCTCCTATCTGGTGGACGGATCGACGTGGCTGCCGGATTACGCGGCGTCGGGAGTGAGGCGGAACTCCTACGGCGGCTGGGTCAGCCAAGTAGCCGTTCCATCGCGGCGTGCAGCGGCGTCGGCCGCGGCGGCCTGAAGCCAATGAAAAAGGGCCGGCGGTTGCCGGCCCCTTCATAGACGGTCTCGGATTGCGGTTTACGGGAAGATGCCGCGAACCTGGTAGACCTTGCCGATGTTCTCGAGCGCGGCGATGTAGGACGCGGTCCGCATGTCGCAGTTGTACTTCTGGCGGGAGAGCTTGGTACGGCGGGCGGCCATGACCATGTGGCGGTTGAGCGCCTGGTCGACCTCCTCCGCGTCCCAGGAGACGCAGCTCTTGTTCTGGACCCACTCGAAATAGGACACGGTCACGCCACCGGCGTTGGCGAGGATGGCGGGGATGACCTCGATGCCGCGCTCGGTGAGCACACGGTCGCCCGCGGGCGTGGTCGGGGCGTTGGCGCCCTCGACGACGACCTTGGCGTTGATCCAGCCGGCCTGCTGCTCCTGGATCATCTGTTCCAGGGCGGCGGGGATGAAGGCGTCGACCTTGGCCTTGTAGAACTCCTCGACCGAGATTTTGGTGGAGTTCGCAAAGCCCGCAACGCCGCCGTGCTTGGCGACATGGACGGCAAGGGCCTCGGTGTCGATGCCCTTGTCATTGAAGATCGCGCCGGTGTGGTCCATGACCGCGTGGAGCTTTGCGCCCATCTTGCCAAGGATGCGGCCGGTCCACGAACCGACGTTGCCGTAGCCGATGAGGCTGAAGCTCATGCCCTCGATCTTGATGCCAAGCTCGGGCGCGAGCTCGACGAGCACGTCAACCAAGCCCTGCCCGGTAGCCTTCTCGCGGCCGAGGGAGCCGCCGTACTCGACTGGCTTGCCGGTGACGACGGCCTCGGGGTTGTGCCCGCCCATCTCGGACAGGAAGGTGAACGTGTCGGCGATCCAGGCCATGTGCTGGGCGTTGGAGCCGACGTCGGGCGCGGGGATGTCGTAATCGGGGCCGATCTGGTGAGCGATCGCCGTGGTGAAGCGGCGGACGATGCGCTCCATCTCCGCCGGGGAGTGCTTGCGCGGGTCGACCTTGATGCCGCCCTTGCCGCCGCCGAAGGGCACGCGGACGAGCGAGGTCTTCATGGTCATGAGGAACGCGAGGCTCTTCACATCGTCAAGGTGCGTGGCGGGGTGAAACCGGACGCCGCCCTTGTAGGGACCGAGGGCGTTGTTGTGCTGAACGCGGTAGCCCTTGAAGAGCTTGAAGGTGCCGTCGTCCATGCGGACGGGGAAGTGCCCCATGATCTCGTTCTTGGGCTGCGCGAGGATCAGCTGGATCTCGTGCGGGAGTTCCATCATCTCCGCCGCGGTCAGCATGGTGTCCACGGTCTGGAGGTACAGGTTGTTCGGATCGCGCGGGAGTCCGACCTCGTCGAACACCGGGCTCTTGAACAACTCGCGACGCGGGGCGGCTGACGGCTTCGAAGGGGCGATCGTGGTCATGATCCTCGCCTGATGCGTGTGACTACCACCGCGTCTGAACGGGAACGACATTCGTCCCCGTTCGTTCTTCGGCATGTTCCCCGCGGGTACCCTCTTGCGTGGAAACGGGCCGAGTTCACGCACCGACCGCGGCAATGTACGGCGCGCGCCCCTGGCGCCGAACAGCCGGACCCAGGGGAACTTGATGATACTCTATCTATCGGCTGATCTCTTGTGGGGAACCCGCATCAAGGGCACCGCTGAGGCCCTTGGAATCGGCGCCCGGCCGGTCCGTTCGCTCGAGATGCTGGAGGCCCGGCTGGCTGACTCCCCGGTCCATGCACTCGTGGTTGATCTGGAGGCGCTGGACGTGGGGCTCGCCTTGATCCATCGCCTGCGAGGCTCGCGCGCGACCCCCACCGAACGCGGGATCAAGGTTCTGGCGTTCGGTCCGCACGTGGAGGTGGAGGCGTTCGAGCAGGCGCGGGAGGCCGGGGCGGACAAGGTCTTGCCGCGGGGGGCCTTCTCCGCGCGTCTCCCGGAATGGCTGGCCGCGCTTGACCAGGAGGAGCGGCCGCTGGACGCTGCGGCGGGCGGTCTGCCAACTGAGGAATAGCCCGCGGAAAGCTGGCCACAAATGCAGTTCCGGACTATCCTTGCCGTTCCGGCGGACGCCGGGCCGAGGCATTCCCGCGCGTGCGGGAACGGCGAATCGAACCCCAAGCCGCCCCTGGGGGGCACCAGTTGCTGAACCCCGCCGCGTCCGGCCTCGAGCACCGGCCACTCATGGATGGCGGGGTTTGAGGCAATCGGAGCCACTGAGGAGTTTCTGTTCTGATC
>JAEYNG010000363.1 GCA_023412695.1 Planctomycetota bacterium
CAGCTCGTCCGCGCCGGCCGCCGAGAGTTTGTTCTGCTCGCGCAGCGCGATGATCGCCCCGACCTGCGCCGCCGTGATCCCCAGCCCGCTGACCAGCACCGGCTCGCTCGCCGCTGCGCCGCCCCCAACGCGCTGCGCCACCTCTCCACGATCCATCGCGGCGTCCTTCGCCGCCTGCGCCATGGCGCGCGACCGCTCGTTGGCTCGCTTCAGACCATTCTGCAGCACGAAGTTCACCGCGACGCGCCCCGCTCGCGATCGCTCGACCCCTCGCCCTACCGCCGCGTCGACCGCCGCCTCGTAGAACAGGCAGTCGTCCCGCTCCTCCGTGATCGCGGCCGCTTCCTTCGGCGAGAGTCCATACTCCGCGACGAACCGCCGCGCCCGGCTCAGCGGCAGCTCCGGCACGCGTGACGCGATCCGCGAGCGCCATTCCTCGCTCACCACCACCGGCGGCAGGTCCGGGTCCGGGAAGTAGCGGTAATCGTGCGCCTCCTCTTTCTCACGCTGCACAAACGTCTCGAGCTCCACATCGTCCCACCCGCGCGTCGTCTTCGTCCCGGGCGCGAACTCGATGCCGTCCTGTTCCCACCGTCGCGGCTGCTCGCGCAGCTCGAACTCGATCGCTCCCTTCAGCGACTTGAACGAGTTCAGGTTCTTCACCTCCACGATCGGCGTCTTCACGATCCGCCCGTCGTCGAGCGTCAGCACGCAGTTGATGTTCGGCTCGAAGCGCATGTGGCCGCGCTGCATCACCCCCTCGCTCGCGCCGAGGAACCGGCAGATGTTCCGCAGCATCTGGCTGAACACCACGCACTCGTCCGCGCTCCGGAAGTCCGGCTGCGTCACGATCTCCAGCAGCGGCGTTCCTGCGCGGTTGTAGTCGGCGTACGACGCCGCGCCATCACCCCCTCCCCATTCAACTCCATCCCAACTCCCCGCGCCCCCCGGCAACTCGTGCAGCAGCTTGCCCGCATCCTCCTCGAGGTGCGCCCGGATGATCCCGATGGCCCGGCCGCCGCTCCCGTCCGCCGACAGCACGCCCCGCGGCCCGGTGGCGATGCTCGCGCCCTTGGCCATCGCCTCAAAGTCGATCCGCCCGTCCGCGCCGATCGGCGGCAGCATCACCGAGCCGTCGAAGCACAGCGGCAGGTCGTACTGCGAGATCTGGTAGTTCTTCGGCAGGTCCGCGTAAAAGTAACTCTTGCGGTCCCACTTGCTCAGCGGCGCGATCGAGCAGCCCAGCGCGAGCCCGACCATCATCGACAGTTCGACCGCCGCGAGATTCATAACCGGCAGCGCCCCCGGCAGCGCCAGCACCACGGGGTCGATCAGCGTGTTGGGCTCGGGCGAGCGGGAGTAGACCTCGGGGTGCGCGGGGCTGGCGACCCGGCTGAACATCTTGCTGCGCGTGGCAAGCTCGACGTGCACCTCCATCCCGACGACCAGTTGGACCGAGCGGATCATGCCGGAGGATAGCGAATCCCGGCGACGACCAGTCTGCGCCCTCCCGCCGGCCTGCGCGAAGTTGCCCGATGCCGCCCGACCGCTTCCCGGTGCGGCGAGTACGTTGTGAGCGTCCTCCTTGACGCGCCCCATGTCCTGCCGGCATACTCCTTACGCCGTGCCCGGTCACAACTCGCCATCCTCTCTCGATCATCCCCCGCTACAGACCAGCTACCGCCCCGCAGAACCGTTCAACCACCCCACCATCCGGCCTCTGTGGACGGTTGAAGTCTCGCCGTCACGGATCGAGGTTCGAGCGTGCACATGGCTGCACCCTCGTGTGTGGCTCACGCTCGCGGCATGCACCGTTCTCATTGTCGGCGCTGGCGTTGCGTTTGTCCTGCTCAGCAGACGCGATCCTTTCATGCTTACCAGCGCCTCCATCGCCTTCACTCTCGCACTTGTCGGCGTATGGCTTCCCATGCTCCTCTCCATTCGGGCGGCGGGCAGTGAACCGGTGCTTCTGACCCTCGACCGCCGATTCGGCACGCTCACCTTTCCACGAGTCGGGGTGACCACCAACATCCGAGACGTACCTCGAATCGAGTGCATCAGCTTCGCGACGCCCGCGGGTCGCCTCGACACGATCGACAGCGTGCTGGTGATCGAGCCGCCCGGGGCCGATACAGAGTACATCCTGCTCGGCCGCGCACACTCGCGCCGCCTGGCCCGCCGCATCGCGGCGGCGCTTGACCTGCCGATCGTTGATTACCACATCGGTGCCGTTTCTTCGGCTCCGGCGACGGCCTGACGAACCACCCCGCACCGGCCACCGTACTCAACTTCCGCATGCGGCCCGCACACGCGGCATTCTCCCGCATTGTCCGCTCCGCCCTCATCGCGGCGGCAATGTTCACATTCCTCTGGGCATGTACCGCCAACCGCCACGCCTACATCGTTTCCCGCACCGCCGCGCGCGTCGGTATCGGCGACGGCTCGATCACCGCGTTCCGCTCCCCTGTCGACGAGTCGCCGCTGCTCAACGCACCCTTCTTCCGCGGCCCAACGGTTGACGCCGACGCCAACGGCTGGATCATCGACCTCCCCTTCTCCATCCTCGCGGTCGCGTGCCTGTTCGTCGCGCTCGTTGCATGGCTCGCCGCGCTCCGCCTTAAACGCTCGGCCTGCCGCGCCTGCGGCTACGACCGTCGAGGCCTGAACCCCGGGGAGGTCTGCCCCGAGTGCGGTGAGTATCCCAAGCTCAAACTCCCGACGGCCTAGTGTGCGACCGCTTTGCCTTCTTGCGGCATCAGCCCCC
>JAEYNG010000435.1 GCA_023412695.1 Planctomycetota bacterium
ATGTTGTACACACCCGCCAGCAGCGACCCTCGAGGCGTCATCCCCGCCACCCACGCGCACCCTCCGATCGTCAGCAGCTTGAACGCCAGCACGGCTGCCGCCATCCCGAGCACCAGCGGCAGGTTCGCCCCCACAGCCGCGGGATCGACCACCAGCCCCACGGCGATGAAGAACACCGCCATCAAGAGGTCCCGCGTCGGCGCGAGCTGCCCGACGAGCTGGTACCGCAGCGGCGTGCCCGCCAGCATGAACCCCGCAAGGAACGCCCCCATCTCGGGCGAGAAGCCGATCGCGCCGGTCCAGATCGAGCTGAGCAGCGCGATCGCCGCCGCGCAGATCAGCAGCACCTCCGGCGAGCCCAGCTTCGCGACGCGCAGCATCACCCACGGCAGCACGAGCCTGCCCAGGCCGAGCATGAGCGCCACGCCGCCGACCGCGATCAATGTCGCCATCGCGCGGCTCCCCCATGTCACCGGCTCGGCCTCCATCGCCCCCGCCGCCCCAGCCGCGCCCGTGCTCGCCCACGCCGCCAGCAGCGGGAACGACGCCAGCACGACGACGCCCGACAGGTCGTCGAGGATCGAGAAGCCCATCGACACCCGCCCGTGCGCCTCGTGCAGCTCGCGACGCTGCTGGAGGATCCGGAGCGTGATCGCAGTCGAGCCGCTGCACCCGGCCATCGCCAGCGCCATCGCCGTCGGTGCGGCGACACCCAGCCCCAGCAAGAGGAGCCAGAACATCGCGATATAGATGATCGTCGAGGTGATCGAGACGACGATGATGCTCAACGCCCCGCGGCGGAAGTTCGCCGCGTCGAACTGCAGACCGATCGTGAACAGCAGCAGCACCGTCGCCAGGCTCGCGACCGGTTCCGCGGCGGACGCGCTCCGCACCAGCCCGAGCACGTTCGGCCCCACCAGCGCGCCCGCGAGCAGGTAGCCCGGGATCGCCTCGACGCCCAGCCGGCGGCAGATCACCGCGACAACCGCCGCCGCCGCGAGCACCACGACGAGGATGATCGCCAGGGGCTGCTCCGGCGGCGCGGCGGACCCAAGCACGAGGAAGTGTTCGCTCATCGTGGGTCTACTTTAGCGTTTGGCGGCCCGCCGCATCGCCCTCCAGCCGCGACAGGTCCGCGGTTATGGGGCCGCGCCCGGGAGCGTTCACCCACGCCCTGGCCGATACGATGTGCACCTATGGCGTCTGAAGCTCAATCGGTCCTTCGCATCTACAACACGCTCACCCGGCGCATCGAGCCGCTGGTGGCGTCCGATCCTGCGCACGTCACGTTCTACACCTGCGGGCCGACGGTCTACGACGATGCCCACATCGGCAACTTCCGCTCGTTCCTCGCGGCGGACGTCCTGCGCCGGTGGATCGAGTCGCCGCTGTGCGCGATCACCTCGCGCTCGGGCGCGGTCCACATCGGGCCGCGGCGTGTGACGCACGTGATGAACATCACCGACGTCGGCCACATGACCGACGATGCCGAGGGGGGCGAGCACGGCGAGGACCGCATGGTCGTCGCGGGGCGGCGCATCGCCGAGGCGAAGAAGAGCGGCAAGCTCCCGGCGGGCACGGAGATCGACCCGGCCAACCCGTGGCAGATCGCGCGGTTCTATGAGGACCGCTTCAAGGACGACGCGCGCCGGCTTGGGCTGAAGGTCGCACTCGACGCGCAGAACGACCCCACGCTCATGCCCCGCGCGACCGAGAGCGTCGAGGGGATGAAAGCGCTGATCGCCCGGCTGATCGCGCGCGGGCACGCGTACGTTGTTGGGCAACCGGGGGGACGGGTCGTGTACTTCGACGTCCGCAGCTTCGCACCCTACGGCCGCCTGAGCGGCAACACGCTCGACGCGCTCAAGGAAGGGGAGGGCGGGCGCATCAGCGCGGAGAACCAGGCGGGCAAGAAGCACCCTGCCGACTTCCTGCTCTGGAAGGAAGACGCGAGCCACATCATGAAGTGGGACTCGCCGTGGGGCGCGGGCTACCCCGGCTGGCACATCGAGTGCTCGGTGATGAGCGCATCGCGCCTCCGCGCCGCCAACGGCAAGCCGCTCGACGCGGGTGCCCTCGCCGCGATGACGCTCGACAACGGCGACCCGGTGATCGACGTGCACTCGGGCGGCGAGGACAACATCTTCCCGCACCACGAGTGCGAGATCGCGCAGAGCTGCTGCGCGTTCAACGCGTCGCCGGAGCAGGGCTCGTTCAGCGCGATGTGGTTCCACCCCCGCTTCCTGATGGTCGAGGGGGACAAGATGAGCAAGAGCAAGGGGAACTTCTTCACCGCGAGGGACCTGTTCGCCGCGCCGCACAACGTCGAGCCCGGCGCGCTGCGGCTGGAGCTCATCAAGACGCACTACCGCACCAACGCGAACTTCACCATGCAGGGGCTGAAGGACAGCCAGCGCACGGTCCAGCGGTGGCGGCGGTTCCTCGAGGCGGCCGGCGCTCCCTCGCCCGCCGGCGGCGCGCCGACACCCGTCGAGCTTGCCTTCGCCGCGGCGATGAACGAGGACCTGAACATCGCCGGCGCGATCGGCGGGGTGAACAAGTGGATCGGCGAGACGCCCTCGCCGACCGCCGCGGATGCCCGCGCGATGCTGAACATCGACGCCGTGCTCGGCGTGCTCTCGCTCGAGAAACCCCAGGCCGCACAGACAAGCATCGGCGTGTTCATCGGCTGCGACGCCGACCCCGCCGTGCTCGCGAAGCTTGAAGAGCGCGTCGCGGCCCGCAAGGCCAAGGACTTCGCGGCATCCGACCGCATCCGCTATGAACTCGGGAAGATGGGCTACGCCATCAAGGATGTCGCGGGTGGCAAGGTGGAAGTGCGGCGAGCCTGAGTAGAGGCCCGGGCGCAAGCCCGGGCGATCATTGCTCGTGCTCAACATAGTGGATGGCTTGTGCCAGGCCGATGTCGCGAAAGATGTGCCGCGTGCTCCCGTGACGGGTCCACACTCTCATACGACCGTCAAGAAGCCCGCTCTCTCTCATTTTTCGCGAAGACCATGCCTTGAACTCGCCCATGATCTTTTCAGGCGGGTATCCGCCGGCGCGAAGAACGACATGCACGTGGGTCGTACGAACATTCAAGGCGAGCACTCGCCACCCGCGAAACTCGGCATGCAGCCGGATTGTCGCATGAACAACTGCCCGAAGGTCGTCAGACAAAACCAATGGCTCGTCCGCCAGCTGCTTGGTGTCGCTCAACAGCAGGCCACGGTGAGGCGGCGGCAACGGCGTGCCGTACGCATTGTTCACACGATCAACGTACCCGCGATCGTTGCCATGCAGGTGCTGTCCATAGCAGCTCCAAGTAATGAAGTACGCAGTCGCACCGACGTCGTGCATGCACGGCAGTGTACCAACCGAACGCCCGGGCTTGCGCCCGGGCCTCTACTTCACTCCTCCCCCAGTGTCTTCTTCCGCCTCAACACATGGTGATAGTGCTGTGCAAACCGGTGCGCCTCATCGCGGATCGCCTGGCACAGCTTCAGCCCAAGGTTCTCGCGGCCGAGCTTGACAGGTTCGCCGTGCCCGCCGAGCGCTGAGGTGGGGGAGCCGTCGTTCATGTGGCGGAACACATAAATAATCTCGTCCTTCTTCGCCAGCGAGATCACCATCGGCGGCTGGATCCCCAGCTCCCGGAACGCCTCCATCGCCGCGTGGAGTTGGCCGAGCCCGCCGTCGATCAGGATCACGTCCGGATACAGCTCGTTGCCCGTGCCCGCTTCGCGGTACCGGCGTGACACCACCTCACGGATGCTCGAGTAATCGTCGTACACGCCCGCGCGGCCGTCCGGCCCCGTCG
>JAEYNG010000163.1 GCA_023412695.1 Planctomycetota bacterium
CTCGATCACGGCGACGAACGGTCAGATCTACAACGACATCCTTGTCGGCCAGAACATTACCGGGACCGTGCGCGCGGCGCGGGTCTCGGCGGTGCCGAACAACGATCTGGTCTCGACTGGCCGCATCGTCGCGTTCGGCCGCATCAACGCGATCGAGATCGACGGCGACGTGGCCGGGGACATCATCTCGCACTCGGGCGGCATCGGCACGATCCTCATCACCAACGGCTCGTTCCGTCAGGGCTATCGCATCTTCGCGGGCGACGGCGACATCGGGATGGTCGTGATCCGCGGCGGGCACCTGCTGGGCAACGTCGAGGCGGACGGCTCGATCGGGACGATCGCGCTGGAGATCGGCGCCGACGGCTTCACCGGTCACATCGGCATCCCGTCGAACCTGCGGGCCAACCGGCCGTTCGGTCCGTCGGGCGGGCAGCGGAACCAGCTGCCCCCCGGCACCGTCAAGACGACGGCGTACCAGGGTCCGACCATCCGCGCGGGCACGACGATCGACGCGATCACGGTTGCGGGCAACGGCAAGATCTGGGAGACCGGGATCATCGCCGGGGAGCGCATCGGGCTGGTGCGGGCGAGCCGTATCGGCAACGACAACGTGACGCGCGGCCTGGGCAGCTTCATCGTCGCGGGCGACCGGATCGATCGGCTCCAGTTCAACAACGCGGTGGCGACGACGATCATCGCGGGCCTGGTGGACCTCGGCTTTGACGGCCGCGCCGGCGGGGCGGGCGGCGATTACGACCTTGTCCGCTCGGGCGACATCGGCGACATCGTGGTGAACGGGAAGGCGCGCCGGCTGTTCATCTCGGCGGGCGTCTCGGCGGCCGGCGGCGGCCGGTACGGCAACGCCAACAACCGGACGGGCCCGGGCATCTCGAGCATCGGCTCGGTCAGCGTTGGGCCGGGCTCGAAGAACGTGAAGGCGTTCGCGGACGGGGCGGTCGGGCCCACGAGCGGGAACGTGCAGCGGAACAGCGGCGGCAACCTGGCCGCGCTCGATCCGTCGCTGGTGTCGAACCCGACGAACGCGGCGGTGGCGATCCCGAACGGCGCGGCGTTCAACATCAACCTGCTGGGCGGGGAGCGCGCGACGGTGCTGTTCACCGGCCCAGGCCAGGCGTTCTGGGATCGGAACAATGGCCTGATCACGCTCCGCAACACGACGATGGCGTCGGGCTTGCGGATCACCGCGCTGGACGTCACGCTGACGAACCTGAAGGTCCTCGGCGGGAACAACGCGGCGCTGGGCACGGCGGAGGTCGTGGGCACGATGCAGGGCGCCTCGTCGTTCTACCTGGACGGCGGGCTCGGCAACGCGACCTTCGGCACGCTCACCGGCAACGGGACGTACGGCTCGGGCGGCGACATCCAGTCGTTCCGTGCCGCGGCGTTCAACTCGGGCCGGCTTCTGGCGCGTGACCTGCGTTCGCTGAACGTGACGGGCAACTTCGGCACGACGGGGTCGGACAGCGAGCTGACGGTCGAGGCGCTCGACGTCGGTGCGGTGACGATCGGCGGCGTGTTCGCGGGCAACTTCAGCTCGGACCGCGAGATCGACTCGTTCACAGCGGGCTCGCTGAACCGGGCGGGCGTCCGCGCGGGCCGGATCATCCGCACCTTCAACGCGGGCGCGTCGAGCGAGTCGCGCATCTCGGCGCGGGACGCGATCACGAGCGTCACGATCGGCGGGAACGTGGACTCGACCTCGATCCTCGCGGGCGCCGACCTCGGCACGGACGCGTCGTTCGGCGGCACGGGCCGCGCGGCGGACGTGGTGACCGACGGCGCGATCGGGCAGGTGGTCATCGGCGGGAACTTCACGCGTTCGGACGTGTCTGCGGGCATCCTCCGCGGGCCGGACGGGTACCTCGGCACGAGCGACGACCGCGCGGACGACGGGCGTTCGTCGATCGGCAGCGTGAGCATCGGCGGGACGCAGACGGGTTCGCAGTTCAACTCGCAGCAGTACCGGGTGACCTCCACGGGGAGCGTGGGCCCGGTGACGGTGGGCGGGGCGAACTTCAACTCGGCGGGCAACTTCGCGGTGAACCGGCTGCAGGCCAACCCGGTGCCGGTGCAGGTCGAGGACCTGCAGGTCATCGAGGACGGACGGGTGTACGTCGCGGAGATCATGTTCAACCAGGCGATCGACGCGAGCACGCTCGACGATGCGCTGAGCATCTTCGAGGTCCGCGCCGGCGGCCTGACGATCGGCCTCGCCGAGGGCGTCGACTACACCATCGACTACAACCCGGCGAACCTGACCGCGCGGATCACGTTCTCGACGGCGATCACCGATCGGGACCTGCCCGTGCTGCCGGGCGTCCCGGGCCCCGGCGTGTACCGGTTCGTTCTGAACGCGGACATCCTCCGCGGCGCGTCGCAGTCGTCGATGCTCGACGGCAACGGCGACGGTCAGATCGGCGACGACTTCTCGCGTGACGACATCGTCGGCGACGCGGGCGACAAGATCAATCCGGGCAACCCGGCCAGCGATCCGTCGATCGACTTCTACGGGGCGATCGACCTCAACACGGTCTTCGACGAGAACGCGACGGCGGACGGGTTGGCGGAGGTCAACCGCATCTTCACGCTCCGCGGCACGATCGGCGATCATCCCGACTCCAACGCGACCACGTTCCGCACCGGCGGCGATACCGACGTGTACCGCATCACCCTCCGCGCGGGCCAGATCCTGCGACTGGGCGGGATGCAGGGCGTCGCGCAGCGTGCGGGCCGGGCGATCTATGACGCCAACGGCAACCAGCTCGCGGCGAACACGGGCCTTGGCGCGTTCAACCCGGACGATCCGTTCGGCGGGCTCTTCGGCAACCAGACGGGCGGCGTGACCGGGCCGATCCGCCGGCTCCCGAACGCACCGCTCGAGCCGGGCGAGCTCTCCAACGAGGACCAGTACCTCGTCACGGTCACGGGCACCTACTACATCGTCGTCGCGGGCAACCTGACGGGCGTCAACCTGGCGAATGTCAACGTCATCAACAACGCCGAGCCGGTTCCGGGCGCGGTGGGCGGCTACCGCTTCTCCGTCGAGATCTTCGACGACGGTGACTCGGGCTTCAACGGCGACACGGACTCGGGCGACGGCACAGACCTGATCAACGCGCCGCTGCCGATCAACTTCGCAGGCACCGACGGCGAGTTCGGGACCGGCGACGACCTGGCGGCGATCGTGAACGGACGCTACACGTTCACGCACAACGTCGGCCCCGACGGCGTGCCCGACACGCGGGACGACGTCATCACCGGCACGAGCGAGGACGGCGTCGTCTCGACGCGCCGCGCCGGCAAGGACCGCCGCTGGAACACCCCGGACGATGTGGTGCGGCAGTCGATCGAATCGGCCGTCGGCACGCCGGGCGGGGCGGGCAACCCGACCTCGATCAGCCCGGACATCGACGTGTACCACCTCAACGGCGGGCAGCCGATCGCTCCGGGCACCCGTGTGCGTGCGACGCTGCGGCTGACGGAGACGGGCTCGAACATCGGCCTGTCGCCGATCCTGCAGGGGCGCGATCGGACGGGCCTGACGTTCTCCAGCCTCGACCTGCTGGGCGACACGATCTTCGGCGTGTTCGAGGTCCCGGCGAGCACCGGCTTCGGCGACGCGCGGCTCCTCGCGGCGCCGACAGAGTTCCTGCCGATCGGCGGTCAGGACAAGGACATCGCGGCCAACCGCAACAAGTACGGCTACGACGCCAAGGGCGACTTCTTCATCGAGTTCATCGTGCCGGGTGCGCAGGGCATCTCGAACCCGGTGCCCGCGCCGTACGCGATCTACATCCAGGGCGCGATCCGGTCGGACTACACGCTCGAGGTGCTCACCAAGGGCCGCGGCAACGTCGTCAAGCAGACCCAGAACGTGCTCATCGAAACGCTGGGCGGCGTGATCGAGTGGCTCGAGGCGGGCGAGGGCATCTCGACCCGCATCGAACCGTTCACCACGTCGGTGCTCGGCTTCTCCGGCCAGTTCAACGGGCTGGCGGCGGACGCGTACGTGCTCAACAGACTGGTCGCGAACCTCAACGCGATGATGGCGGCGGCGAACCTGGACATCGTCATCTCGACGACGCCGGCGGCGTTCGAGGGCCAGCCGTTCTCGACCGTCTTCCTGGCGGGCAACACCGAGCCGAGCCAGTTCTTCAACAACGGCACGTTCGGGGCGTCCGAGCGGTCCGACGCGTTCAACATCAACAAGGAAGACCAGTCGGTGGTCTATGTCTCGTCCTTCGGCGTGCTCGGCAACGACCCCAGCCAGCTCGGCGTCGACACGTTCGTCGCCCAGCTGACCGCGGCGGTCGGCCGCCGCATCGGCGAGATGATCGGCCTGCGGATGGAGTCCGCGGCGGGCACCGTGGTCCCGACGCCGGTCATGGCCTCCGACTCGGCGCAGAACGCGACGACCGTCCGGTTCGTCAACGCGTTGCGCGGCCTCTCGGGCGGCAACGACGCGGCGACGGACACCAACTTCTACATCGGCTCGCAGAACAGCCTCGGTCTGGCGCAGACCTACATCGCCCCGCGGTTCTGAGTCGAAACTTCTTCAGGCGTTTGAAGGGCCTCCGCGTTCCGCGGGGGCCCTTTTTCTTGGACGGGGGTCGTTCGCTGACCGGCACGCTGGCCTCGTACCATTCTCCCGTGAGCACATCATCCACACCCCACGGCGTCAGACTTCAGCGCGTCCTCGCCGACGCGGGCGTGGCCTCGCGACGCGAGTGCGAGGAGATGATCCGGCGCGGCGAGGTGAAGGTGAACGGCAAGGTCGTCACCGACTTGCCGGTGTTTATCAACCCGCGGACGGATACGGTCATCGCGGCGGGGCGGCGGGTGGAGCTGGCCGGCGGCGGGCGCGGCCGCGGGAGCGCGGGGCCGAAGCGCGTGTACATCGCGATGAACAAGCCGGACCGGACGCTCTCGACGACGAAGGACGCGTCGGGTTTCGGCGACGAGGAAGACGCCCCGCGCGGCGCGCGGCGGACGGTGCTGGACCTCATCGGCGACAAGGACCTGGGGCGGTTGTACCCGGTCGGGCGGCTGGGCTTTCATGACACGGGGCTGGTGCTGCTGACCAACGACGGCGAGCTG
>JAEYNG010000200.1 GCA_023412695.1 Planctomycetota bacterium
TCCCTGGCCCGCGCCGGAGGGTGACGCGCCGCTCAGCGCGAGGATCACGAACACGGCCGCGACCATGCCGAGATTGAGAACCGCGTTGGCGATGTTGGTCCAAATCACGACCGTCGATCCGGTGACGAGCGCCTCGAGGTACTCGGGCCCGGAATAGGCCAGCAGGCCGCCGCGAAGGGAGGCGTCCACCGACCACCCGCATTCCGGGCACTTTCCGGTGGCGGAGAGGCCGCGGAGGTTGTAGCCGCAACGGGTGCAGGCGACGGAATGGACGACGATCGACTCGGCGGCCGTGAGGGGCGGCGGGGGCTCCATTGTGTCAGAATAACCTCGCGGCCGACGCGACGTACCGGTCATGGCAATGAACGGGATTGCTGAGAGTTCGGGCGTGCGTTATGCTCGCGGCCGTCGCAGTGGGGCGGCGGGCCAGACGCGGGCGGGGCGCTCGTGAAAGGACACGCACATGGGACGGATCATCCTTGCCTTCATCATCGGCGGGATCGCGCTGATCGTGTTCGGGGCTCGGGAGATGATGCTCGGACGGGTGGCCAAGCCGACCCCGCAGGAGATGACCTGTTCACAGTTGTGCACCAGCGGGCCCGGCGACAACGCTCATATCGCGATGACGGAGTTCATCCCATGCACGTTCTCGTGCGTGGTGAAGGAAAGCAAGCGGCGCTCCTCGTGGGCGGGGGCGTGGGTGCCGCTCGTGCCGCGGGACGGCGATTACGCCAAGACGCTGATGGCCATGGTGGATGAGAACGGTGAGATTGACGGTGAACTGCCGGTGCCGCAGGATGTGAAGGTGGTCGCGTGGGTGCCCAAGGCTCGCGACGAGGCGGACCTGCTGCGGCTGGAGGGGACGACGCGGCTGCAGGGGATGGTCATCAACGAGATCAGCGGGCTGGGGACAAAGGAGCGACAGTTGCTCCAGCAGTCCTACCCGCAATCAAACTTCAACACCTGCTACGTGTTTGAGGTCGGGCGGACGCCGACAGGGATCGCCGGGAGTGTCGGGATGATCGCCGGTGGCGCGGCGGTCGCCGGGCTCCCGATCGGCCTGATGGTCCTGCGCCGGCGGAACGGCTGACGCATCGGACGGCTCGCCCGCGGGGACCTACCGCGCGGCGCCGACGGTCTGCTTACCCAGAACGCGCTCGGCGTAGTCGTTCATGGCGTCGCGGAGCTGCTCGAAGCTCTCGAGCACGTAGTAGATCGGCTGGAAGTGGTCAATCTCGAACGGCGTCTCGCAGACGCGGTCGAGGTCGAACGGGCGCCACTCGGCCACTTCTCGTGTCGAGCACGGCTCCGCGCCCGGCCTGCCCTTGGCTTCCCATTTCCCCTCGAGCGAGTAACGGCTCTCGCCGTGGCTGCTCACGAGCCCCGAGCCGTAGACCTTCACTTTGCCGTCTTCCTTGATCAATCCGAACTCAACCGTAAACCAGAACAGCCGGCCGAGCCGCTCGATGTGGTACGGGTCGTCGCACATGAGCGCCGCCTTGCCGTACGTCTGCAAAAAGTCCGCGAACACGCGGCTGGCGTGGAGCGGCACGTGCCCGAACACATCGTGGAAGATGTCCGGCTCGGGCAGGTAGTCCATCACTTCTCGCGGCCGGATCAACACGGTCGTTGGGAACTCCCGCGCCGCCAGGCACGCGAAGAACGCCTTGGCCGGCAGATACCCCGGCACTCCGTAGCTCGCCCAGTCGCTGACCTCGCCGAGGTAGCGGTTGATCCCTTCGAGCCTCGTGCCCTTCTTCAGGATCTTGCCGTCGGTGATCTCACAGTCCTGTTCAAGAACGGTGTCGTTCAGCAGCGGCAGCCGATCCGGGCTCAGCCGCAGGATCTTCAAGCCGTCGATGAACGTCCGACTGACCTGCTGCTCGAGCACCTCCCAGCGCCGGTTGAAGAGGTCGCGCCAAACTTCGTGGTCGGCCCGGGTGTACTTGTGGTACTGCTGGGTGATGTAGAACTGATCGGCGTTGATCTGATCGGCCGGGAGGTCGGGGGTCTTATTCGCCGCGGCCTGTGCCTGGCGGGCCTCGTCCGAGTCGATGATGTTGTTGTACCGGATGTCCTGTCGCATGTTCGCCCCCTATGGCGGATGGCCCGGGTGTGGAAGACGTCTAGAGGAGTTTATGGTCCTTGGCGCGGCCGCGTCCGGAACCGGTGCAGCACGACAGGCGGAGGGTGTACCATGCGTCCCATGAACGCCCGGCGAATGCATGCGATTGTTGTCGGTCTTGGCCTTGCCCTTGCCGGGGTGTTGACCGGCGGCTGCTCGGGGAGCGGATCGGCCTCGTCGCAGCAGTCGTCGGGCGGCTTCTTCGGCCTCTTCAAGAAGAAGGACCCGAACGCGGATTTGACGGCCGCGGAGGGGCAGAAGCTGCTCGCAGAGATCCGCAAGGACAACAAGCGCCTGAAGAAGCTCACGCCGGCGGAGCGGCGGTTTGTCGCTAAGGCCGGGGCCGCTGCACGCGACGCCCGGTGAACCTCCCGATCGATTACTCCCAGCGGAAACTGCCGGGCACGGCGGTGACCGTCGGGTCGACAACCGTGTAGCCCACGGGCGGGTCACTCACCAGCGATGGCCGCGAGACAAGCTGTGTGCTGCTCTTTACGGTGATTGGACCGTCGGCGATGAACGTACCGACGATCCGCGGCGAATCCTCAAATGCGACGGGCACGTTGCCCATGACGTGGAACAACCCGTGCATCTCCGAGGGCGCCTTTCCGCGCGATCCGACCTTCACAACAATGCCAAGAATGTTCGCACCGAGCAGCGGCACGTCGACCGTGCCAGACTTGGGCTTCACAAGAACGGACGCTGACGAGCCGCCGTAGGCAATGAGCGAGGGCATCCTGGCCGCCGGCGGTTCCCAGGCGAACAGGTCCTGCATCTCGAGTTGGGCGGTGCCAACGAGTTCAACAAGAAGCGTCGCCTGGACGATCGCCTCGCGGATCTCCAGCTTCTTGCCGCTCGGCACACGGATGTAGTAGATGCCCAGCGGGTTCTGCGCTCCGTAGGGGTTTGCGGACGCCGACAGGATGGTCTTGTCGATCTTGCCGCCGCCGATGGAGTTGTACGAGATCTCCGTCGAGAGCGCCAGATACCGCGCCCCGACGTCGAGCCCCGGGACCGACTTGCCGGGCGAGGGCTGTGTCACGAACCCCGCGATCGAGCCGGTGTTGGAGACCGCGGCGGCCTCGACGTTCGAGGTGATCGAGGATGAGTTTGTCAGCGTGCCGTCGCAGGAGATCGGACCGCCTGAAGACGACAGCGCGGCGGTGACACTGATCGAGGTTTCGCTGTGCAGCGTCGTCGAGAGGACCGGGAGCGGGCGTTCCCCGGCCGGTGTAACCTGGATCGAATACTGCCGCGTGGAGTTACCGACGATGGCCTTGCCCCAGAGGCGGACCGGCTGGTTCGGGTTGTTGGCGATGTCGCCGTCCACCTCATCGACCTGCTTCCACATGACCTTGCCCTGCCCGAGCGAGACGCTTGGGCCCATGACATCCGAGGCGCGAGCGGATCGCCACGACGCGTCGTTGTTCACCGACGACACGGCCAGCTCAAGCGCCGAGACTCCGAGCACGGCCGACTCGTCGGCGTCCCCGGCCGCGGCGGCGTGGCGGATGTTGAGACGGGAGGTAACCGCGATAGATAGCCCGATAATGGTGAGGAGCGTCGCGGTGCCGAGCACAAGCAGGTAGACGCTGCCGCGGCGCGTGCGTTGCGGACAAGAAGAACCGGGAGCGGTCCGACTCGAGTTGTTCATATTGGGCACCATTACTTTGCGTCGGCCTCGACCGGTGCAGCGGCGAGTGTCTCGGCGGGAGCGTTGAAGAGCGCTGCGCTGCCCGTGAGCATCGAGCCGCGCTTGCCCGTCTGCATGGTGATCCGCACGCCCGTGACGCGCGTCACCCCGACCTGCGGCGCGAACGCATCCCCGATACCCGAGCGGGCCTTGAGCCCGAGGAGGTGGTACGCGTGACCGCCCGGCGCGGCGACGGTAACCGTGACACGCCGCAAACCGGTGTCATCGGCGTCGGGGCGAAGTGTTGTCGGGTCGCTCGGCGCGACGTTCTGGACGCTCATTTTCAAGGTCCAACCGGCACCCCAGGGAAGGGCCTTCCCGCTGGCCTCTGTCAGCCCGGACTCCGTATAGCCATTGAAGTCGTCAACGTCGTCGAACGTGAACCTGTTCGAAAGATTCTCGCCGGCGTCGATTCCGAACCCGGAGCCGCCCTGTGGATCATTGAACGCCGCGGCGAGCGCTTCGTTCATCACGGTCTTCGCGAACGACTGCGCCCTCCGCCATTCACGCTCTCTGAGGGCTCCTCGCGCCGCGCTGCCGACGACTGAGAGCGCGGCGGCCAGCATGACGGCGACGACCAGCGTGCAGATGGCCGCCTCGATCAACGTGAACCCCGGTGCGCGGCAGGAGCGTGTGCGTTTCATCATTTCACCGCCTGCGTGGTCACCTTGCCGTACACCGAGAACCGCAGGTTGCGGTTCTGCCCGTACGTCTGCCAGGTGCTGCCGGAGTTGGTGGTCGTCGCCATCCAGACGTTGAACGGCATAGTCGCTGATGCGGAAGCCAGATACGCAACATCGGCGGCGGCAGCCGCGCCATCGAGGCCCTGGATGAGGATGGCGACCGGTTGCCCGGCGGGTATTGGATCGCACGTGGCAAAGGAAACCTCAACGATGCTTCCACCGCCGATGTACGTTGACTCTTTGATATCGGCGGAGGCGTAGGTTGTTGAGCCGGGAAGATTTGCTCCTTCGAGCGCCACGATCGAGACACGGAGTGTCCCGTCCGGAGCTGTATTGTTCTTGAGCTTGAGTTGCAGGCGCGTCGCGGTCCAGGTCGCCGCGTCCGCGCTAAGTGCCGGCCTGAAGATCTGGGCTACCCGCGAGGCCGATGACGCCGCGGTGAACCCTTCGGTCGAGCTTGGATGCGTGTTGAACTCTGCGATGAGCCGCTCCGCGCTGACCGTTTCGGTCAGCCCGGGCCGTTTGATGTACGAGATGCTCAAGTCCTGCACGCCAACAGCGATCGGCGCCGGAGGGGCTCCGTTTGTGCTTCGGGTCAACGGGTCGTCCGCCTTGCCGCTCCACTCGTACCGGATGTGCTCGGGCTGGCCGTCGTCGTTGCGGTCCGGCACTTCGAACCAGACCGCTTTGTCAGACAGTTCAAAGAACTTGGTTGCCCCGGCGATGTCCGATTCGAAGTCGGCGATGGCCTCCGCTGCGACCCGCTCGTCGTCGTGCGTGCCGGTGCCTGTTTCGAGCGGGGAGGACGCGGTGATGAGCACAACGCCCATCGCGCCGACGAGGATACCCGACACCGCCATCGCGGTAATGAGCTCTACGAGGCTGAAGGCGCTGCGGCTACTCGATCGATGCATGGCCCGTCTCGCTGTTCACGGTGATGACCCGCTGGAACCCCGCCGCCGCGATCGTGAAGGAAAAGTCGACCGAGGGCCGCCCGTAGGAGTCGTAGTAGATGACGCTTGATCCGTCGGAGCAGGTCACCTTGATCTCGGGACGGAACCCGTCGGCGTGCAGGTCGATCAGGTCGAGCACGCCGCCGTCGACGTTGTTGGTGAGCTCAATCGTCCCGTCCGAGGCGTCTGCGGAGACCCGCGACTGGTTGCCGCCCAATCTGGCCCGCTTGCGCGCGTCCTCGAGCATCGCCGCGACGCGAACCGCGGCGGCCTCGACGCGGGCCCGCTGGGTGGATCGGGCAAACCTCACCGCCCCGGTGCC
Source organism: Planctomycetota bacterium (assembly GCA_023412695.1). GTDB lineage: Bacteria > Planctomycetota > Phycisphaerae > Phycisphaerales > UBA1924 > JAHBXL01. The sequence continues at coordinate 5,777 of JAEYNG010000200.1, forward strand.
CGCCACGATCCCGATGATCGCGATGCAGATCACCAGCTCGATCAACGAGAACCCGCGCCGAAGAGATCCCTGCATGGCTGACTCCGAAACGTAAACCGCCCGGGGGTTCCGCCGCAGTCGCGTCGGGCCTCCGGGCGGGGCTGAGTACAGAGTTGGTGACGGGTGCCCGAGGTCAGGCGATCAGTAGGTCAGGTAGGTCTTGCCGTTGGCGTCGGCCTCGGTGGTGACGTTCGCGGTGATAACACCGGTGGTCTGGTTGTAGAGCCAGCCGATGCCTGCCGCGTCCGCCGCGGCGACGCCGCTCGAGCCCTTCTTCGGGCCGACGGTCTGCGTGGGCACCGCCCGGAGGTAAGGCCCGTAGATGTAGCCGCCGGTCTGCGTGCCGTCGGGTGTCACGCTGCCGTCTTCCTTGGTGTACTTGGTGAGCTGGTCGGCGAAGTTCGCCGCGGTCGGGAACGCGCCGTTATGCTCGGCCTGGTAGAGGTCGATCGCCTTGCGGAGCGCGGCCAGATTGCTCTGCAGCGCGCCGTCGTTGGCGCCCGAGGCGCCGCGGCTCATCCGCGGGATCGCGATCGCGGCGATGATGCCGATGATCACGACCACGATGACCAACTCAATCAAGCTGAATGCGCGGGACCTGTTGAACGCACCGGTGTACATGTCTGAACTCCTCTGGCTGTAAGCGGCCGGTGACGACGACCGCGGCGTGTGCTTCCTTGGCTATCGCCCTCGCGGAGGAGGAAGTTGAGCGGGATTGGGCCGAGAAACCCCGAAAAGGTCGATTTCGACCATTAATCTGCCTTTGGGCCCCGATAACCCGTATCTGCCAGCTCCATGCGCATCGTCGTGCCGGCGGCCACGTCCTCCAGCACGACGCCGAGCGTGTCCACTTCCTTGACCCGGTAGCCCGTGTCTGTGATCTCGCTCCCGAGCCCGTACAGGGTCCCGTTGATCATCGCGCACGGCTGCCCGGTGGTGCGGGTCGCGGTCAGCCGCAGTTTCGAACGCAGCTGCGCTTCCAGCTCCGCGGCCTTGCTGCGGCGTTCCTCCAGCCGCTGCTGCTCCTGCTCCGCCGCGAGCAGCTCCGCGAAAGCCCGTGGCTGCGCGAAGGCATCTACAAGCTGCGGACCTTCATCCAGGTTCATCTGTGTCGGCAACCCGCCTAACTGCTGAGCGACGGTGAGCGTTTGCCGCGCGCCTTTGTCGGCGCCGACGGGCTGTTCGCTCGTAGCACCGGGTGCGACTGCGAGGTCATCCGCGGCCTGAGCGGGCGTCGCGCCCCCCCCGAGCACGACCTTGTCGACGACAAGAGCCGTGAGGGCCAGTCCCAGAACCATGGACGCCAGTTTTTTGCCTTTGGTGGTGTTCACACTGTGAAAGACAATTCACAGTGCGCAAAGCAAGAGAAATCGCGGCCTTGCAATCACTTCGCGCCCGCAGAATCGCCACGGACGGTGTACCAGGCAAGGTCCAGCGTCATGTCCAGCCGCGCCGCGTGCTCGTCCGACGCGGGGCGTGCGACGGTGAGCTTGATGGCGGTTGCACCAATGTCGCGGTACTCACTATGCAGGCGGTCGAGCAGCTCGACGCAATCCGCAAACTCGCCCGCGCCCTGGAGTTTGATCGGCACGATGCCGAATGGCCGGCTCGCGTCCATGACCTGTGACCCGGGGTTGAGCTGATGAACCGCGACGCGTGAAGCGCCCGAGAGCGCGGTCAGCTGCGCCAGCCGTGCATTGAGCATCGCCGGCGACTGCAGAACCAGTTCGTCCTTACGCTCGGCGACCAGCTGCGCGCGGAGCTTCTCCGCGGCCGTCACTTCATCGGCGGCTCGCTGGGCCGCGGCCCTCGCCTCCGTGAGCGCACGCGCCCGCTCCGTAGCACGAACGCGTCCCTGGAGTGCGGGCCAGACACCGCCCATGAATGCGATCGCCAGTATGGCGACGACCACGCCCGCGCCGATCGCGTCAATCGTCCGGGCCGGGAGTGCAGTAAGCCGGTGAATCATCGCGTTCCCCCATCGGCGGAGGCAGTCGCCGGCTGTGCGGCCGGCTCGGCAACACGCTCCGCCATTGCGCACACTACTTCAAAGCCGGCCCCCGCGGTGCCCTGCACCGCACCCGCCCGGGACTGCTTGAGCGTGACCGACTCAAACAGCCGGAGCGCTTCGAGTTTGCCGACAAATCCCATCACTCCCGCGAGGTCCACAGCATTGCCGCGGATGTGCAGGGTGTACCGCTCGTCGCCGCCCGTCGCGGACACAGACTTCCCGTCCTTCGCGGGCGACAGCGCCAGCTCGAGAGTCTCGAAGGCGACGGTGTCGCTCCGGAGCTGGTTCAGCGCCCTGAGCAGCAATGACCAGTCCGGATGCTCGCCCGCGAGCCGCGCCGCCAGCTGGCTGCGCCGCTCGACCGCCAGCTCACGTCGCAGCTCGACCAATCGCTCGTCGGCGGCCGCGGTCGCCGCGTTCGCCGACTCGATCTCGGCCTCGATCGAGCCGGCGTCCAGCGAGCTGGACAGCCTGAGCACAGCGGCGCCGGGGAACGCCACCGCCGCGACCACGCACGTGATCGCGATCCACGTGCGCGTCCTGGCGCGGTTCGCCGCCGCACGCAGCCGGGACGCCGGGATGAGATTCACACCCATCATGCGGGCACCACCTCTGGTAAAGCCATCCGAGCCCCGTCCATCGCCAGCCCGGCCGCGCAGGTGAGCCGCGGGTCCGCCGCCAGCTCGCCGGCGATCGCGTCGTCGGGCGCACACGCCACGTCGGTCGTGCGGAGCGCGTCGACACGCTCGGAGACGCCCGACCGCAGGCGTTCAACATACCCCGGCACGCACGCCCCGCCCCCGACGACCCACACGCCCTGCGCGCCGCTGGCGCCGTACCTTCGGAGCGCATACGAGAGCGAGGCCTTGATCTCCGTCGCGAGTCCGTCGCAGTGCTCGGCTGCCACCGCCCGCGCGTCGTCGAGCAGCTCACCGGCCTGCGGACCTGACAACCCATCGCCGTCGACCCCGACCTTCCGCACGACGAACTCCGCCGTCTCAGAATCGACCGACAGCTGCGTCACCAGTTGCTTGTGCAGATTCGAGAGGCCCATTTCCGGCAGCAGCCGCTGGTACACCAGCGTCCGTCCGAGCAGCACGGCCAGGTTTGCGCCGCCCCAACCGATATCGACCAGACCGACCAGCCTGCCCTCCGCCGTCGCCTTGGCCGCGACGCCGACGCGGGCAAGGGCCAGCGCACCGGCGTCGAGCGTTCGCGCATGGAACCCGGCGGCCTCGAAGCCGTCGAGCATCGATCCGGCGTCCTCGTGCCGAAGGCCGACCGCGAACACATGCGTGCCCTCGACTGCTCGCGAACCGGCCGGCAGCTCCCACCATGCCATCTCGATGTCCTCGGGCGAGCAGCTGTTCGCACGGGCCAGCTCGACCCGGGCGATGTGATCCATCGGCGCGCCCGACGAGCGTGGTGGCAGCTCCATCACGCCCGACAGCAGCCGCTGGGCGGGCGCCGCAAGGCAGATGCTCGAGCCGCGGAACCCCTGGCGGGACAGCACGCTCCGCAGGTACGTTGCCTCCGCCGCGCCAACCATGTGGGTGTTTGCCTGGCGCTCGATCAGCGCAATCGCCACGATGCGCGTGCCGCGCCGGCCGTGCGCGAGCTGCACCGCCTTGATGCTCCGTGCGCCGACGTCGATCCCGATCGGTGATGTCGAGTGTGTTCCGAGCATGGCTTATCCACCCCCCGCGGAGGCCGTAAGGTCGAACAACGGGAGGAACATGCTCAAGGCAACGAACCCCACGAGCACGCCAAGCCCCATGAGGATCACGGGTTCGATGATCGACGCGATCGATTTCACGATCACCTCGTTGTCTTCATCGAGAAAGTCCGACAGGTTGCTCAGCACGGGCCCGAGCTGCCCCGTCCGCTCGCCGGACCGGACCGCCTCGGAAACGGACTTGGGGATGAGCGGTGATTCGACGAAAGCGCTCGACACGGGCTCGCCGCGGGTCACCATGTCGATCGCGCGATCGACCAGCGCGACGTACCGGCTGTTGCCGGTCGATTCCCGCGTGAGCTGCAACGCGTCGAGCAGCGGCACCTTGCCCTCGATGAGCACGCCCAGCACGCGCGTGATCCGCGCGGTCGCCAGCGACCGAACGACCTTGCCGAGCTGGGGGACCTTCAGGATGAAGCCGTCTCGCCAGAGCCGCCCGGCCTGGCTTCCGAGCCAGAGCTTCAGCCCGACGCCCACGCCGATCAACACCCCGAGAATCCAGTACCAGTCGGACCGGACGAACGTTCCGATGTCCATCAGCAGCCGCGTGCTGCCGGGAAGGTCCGCGCCGAGCGTCTGGAACAGCCCCTCGAACCGCGGCATGACGAAGCCGACCATCGCCACGAGCACGATGATCGACACGAAGATCAGCACCGCCGGATAGATCATCGCGCTGATGACCGTGGAACGCACCTTGAGCTGTTGTCGCAGGAGCGACGCGAGCCTCTTCAGCATCGCGTCGAGCTGGCCGCCCGACTCGCCCGCCGCGACGAGCGAGCGGCACACAGGGTCGAACCACCTCGGGTGCGCCGCCAGCGCCTCGGAGAACTGGGCGCCCTCTTCGACCCGGTTCCGAATGTCCTGGATCACAACCTTGAACGGCGATTCGGGCAACTGCTTCTCGAGCGATCCGATCGCCTCGACCATCGGTGTGCCGGTTGAGACGAGCACCGACAGCTGCCGCATGAACGAGGAGATCTCGCGGAGCTTCCGTGCGCCCGGCGCAGCGCCCGATGCCCCGGCTTCCTCGCGGCCCTTTCCGCTCTCGCGGATGTCCGTTACGAACAAGCCCTGCCGACGCAGGATGTCCCCGGCCTCGGAGACGCTGGCCGCCTCGAGCGTGTCGGTGATCTTCTTCCCCGCCTTGTCGAAGGCGCTGTAGACAAGTTTCATGCCGCCTCCCTCCGATGCTGCTCAGGCTCGGCAGCCTCCGCGGACTTCTTCGTTTCGAGGTCCTCACCCTCGTCGTGTGTGACCCGCCGGACTTCCTCAAGGCTCGTCCGCCCGTCGAGTGCCAGCAGCACGCCCTCCTGCCGGAGCGACAGGCCGCCCGACGCGGCGATCCGCGTGCGAAGCTCGTGCGTCGGCGCGCCGCGGTGGACCATCCGCCGGAGCTCCGGCGTGACCTCCATCACCTCGTAGATGCCGCACCGTCCTGAGAACCCGCTGTCGTGGCACTGCCGACACCCCGCGCCCTTGCGGAACGGCCGGCCCGCGTGCTCCTCGAGCCCCGCGTCGTGCAGAACCTGCTCGGTCGGGTAGTACTTCGTCGCGCAGGCCGGGCAGATCATCCGCGCCAGCCGCTGGGCGACCGCGCCGTTGAGCGCGCTCGACAGCAGGTACGCCTCGATGCCCATGTCCAGCAGCCGCGCCACCGAGCCGGGGGCGTCGTTGGTGTGAAGCGTCGCGAGCACCAGGTGCCCGGTCAACGCCGCCTGCACCGCGACGCGCGCCGTTGGCTCGTCGCGGATCTCGCCCACCATGATGATGTCCGGGTCCTGCCGCAGAATGCTCCGTAGCGCCCGCGCGAAGTTCAGCCCGACCTGCTCGTTCACCTGGATCTGATTGATCAGGTCGAGCTGATACTCGACCGGGTCCTCGACCGTCAGGATGTTCACCTCGGGGCTGCGCAGCAGGTCAAGCGCGGAGTACAGCGTCGTCGTCTTGCCCGAGCCCGTCGGCCCGGTCACCAGCACCAGCCCGTGCGGAGCATGCAGCACCGTCTTGAACGTGTCGAGCGCCTCGGTGCGGAAGCCCAGGTCCTCCATCCGCACCTTCAGGTTCCGCTTGTCGAGCACGCGCACCACGATCTTCTCGCCCAGCAGCGTCGGCATGCTCGACACGCGCAGGTCGATCTCCCGCCCCTCGGCGACGATCCGCACGCGGCCCTCCTGCGGGAGCCGCTTCTCGGCGATGTCCATCTTCCCGATGACCTTTACGCGCGACACGATCGCGGCGTGCATCCCCGGGGGCGGCTTCATCAGGTCGCGCAGCACGCCGTCCTTGCGGTAGCGGATGCGCGTCCCGCGCTTGTCGGGCTCGATGTGGATGTCGCTGGCCCGGTCCTTCACCGCCGTCAGGAACGCCACGTTCACGAGGTTGATGATCGGGCTGCCCGCGATCATCTTGTCGAGGTCGGTGGCCGGTCCCTGGTCCACCTCCTCGCGCTCGACGACCTCGACCTCGCTCTCCGCGAGGCTCGTGAGGAACGCGTCGAGATCGACGTTCTCGTCGCCCGAGTACCGCTTGACGTACTCGAGGATGTTCGCCTCGATCGCCAGCAGCGGCTGGATCTTCAGCCCGGTCAGCTGCCGCAGGCGGTCGATCGTCGGCAGGCTCTGCGGCTCGGCCATCGCAACGGTCAGGGTGTCGTGCACCTTGAACATCGGGATGACCTTCAGCCGCGTCGCCTCGTCCTCGCCGATGAGCTTGAGCAAAGCAGGGTCGATCAGGCCGTGCCGCAGCTGGCACCCCTTCACGCCCAGCGTCGCGGCGAGGGCCCGCACCAGCGCGGCCGTCGAGATGACGTTCTGCTCGACGAGCATCTCGCCGAGCATGCGGCTGGAACTCCGCTGGTCCGACAGCGCCTTGTCGAGCTGCTCCTGCGTGAGCGCGCCCTGCTCGACCAGCACCTCGCCGACACGCATCTTCTTCGCGCCGGCGCGCGGCGGCTGGCCGGCGCCTCCTGCTTGCGGGCCCGCTGAGGCTTGCGCCCGCGGCGGATCTCCGGATGGATTCGGCAGGCCGCTCACAGAAAGCTCCGTACCGCCGAGTTGACATCGCTGTAGTGCTCGAACAGCTCGGAGATCTGCGTCAGCTCGAGCACCTCCCGGACGGTCTCATTCGCGCCGCAAAGACGCAGCGCCTGGCCGCTCTCGGCCAGCTCGTCGGTCGTCTCCTTCAGCACCTCAAGCCCCCGCGAATCGACGTACGGGACCTCCGACGCGTCAAGGATGAACCGGCCGAGGCTCCGGGCCATCACCTCCGACACGAGCTGCTTGAGCTGATCCGCGTCCTGCGCGCACAGGGGCCCGACCGGCCTGAGCACGGTGACGGCGCCCTGTCTTTGCTCGTGGATCTCCATGCCTGTTCAGCCCCGAAGCGGTCCTTGCTGCTCACGCCGCGGCACGCAGCGGCGGCGCGGACGCCGGCAGCTGCAGCGTAAAGGTGCTTCCTTTATCAATCTGCGAGTGCACGGTGATGTCGCCACCGTGCAGCCGCGCCACCTCGCGCGCCAGCGCGAGGCCCAGGCCCGAGCCCGTGATGCCCGCGATGCGCTTGTCCTTGGCCCGGTAGAACTTGTCGAAGATCAGCTCGTACTCATCCGGCTTGATCCCGATCCCGTTGTCGATCACGTCCACGACGAAGCTCGTGCCCTGCTCGTGGGCCCGCACGGTCACCTCGCCGCCGGCCGGGGTGTACTTGATCGCGTTGCCGACAAGGTTGTGCAGCGTCAGCATGATCTTGTCGCGGTCGCCGCCGATTACCGGGAACTTCGGCGGCAGGTCGAAGACCAGCTTGATCTCCTTCTGCTCCGCCTGCTCGCGGAAGTCGGACTGCAGCTCGGTGAACACCGCGTCGAGGCGGACGTCGCCCCTCCGCAGCTTCAACTGGCCCGCCTCGATCTCCGCGACGCTGAGCATGTCGCCGACGATCCGCTCCAGCCGCCGCGCCTCCTGGCTGATGACGTTGATGCTCTGTGCGCGCTTGGCCGGCTCAAGATCCGGCTCCTCCAGCAGCCCGTCGACATACAGCCGGATGTTGGTCAGCGGCGTGCGCAGCTCGTGCGTCGCCTGCGCGACGAACGCGTTGCGCGACGCGTCGGCGACGCGCTGCTGGGTGATGTCCTCGATGAGCACCAGCGCGGTCGCCGCGTCCTCCTTCCGCACCGGGCGCACGCTGAACCTCAGCACGCCACCGTTCTTCTCCGCGGTGCGATCGACCTCGATCACGGTCCGTGTCCGGAGTGTCCCGGTCGCCACGCCGCGGACAGCCGCGACGAGCTTCTCATCCTGCAGAAGCGAGGTCGCGTCCTGGCCCGGCAGCTCCTCGCGCTTGTGACGCAGGAACACCGCCGCCGCGCCGTTGACGTACTTGACCTTCATCTCTTCATCGACGAGCAGCAGGCCCTGCCACATCGCATCGCACGCGCTGGCGAGGTCGCCGTCGCGCCCGCGCCGGTTCGACAGGCTCTCGGCCGCGCGCTCTGTCGCCGCCTTCTCCCGCAGCCGGTTGTGCTCGGCCAGCAGGCGGTTCCACGCCTGTGCCTCCTTGCCCAGCGCGCCGCTCACCGCCAGCTCGGTCCCCGCGCCGCGTCCCTCGTCCGCCGCCGCCAGCGCCTCGCGGATCGCGCCCACGGCTCGCATGCGCGCACGCATGCGGCGGTACGCGAGCAACAGCCCGCTCAGGCCGAGAGCGCCGAACCCGCCGATGCCCGCTTGCAGCCGCCACGCCGCAAAGGCGGGGGGCTCGGCGTTGTCGCGGATCTCCAGCACCGCCGGGCCGCGCTTGGGCACGTTCATGCCGATGCGCAGCACTCGTGTGTCATTCTCGAACAGGACCGCAGTTTCTACCGGCATCAGGTCGGCCGGGCCCGCGTCGCGCCAGTCGCCCTCGGGCATCGCGGCCTCGGTATCCCCGGCCACGCCGTCGGCGATGGGCTTGCCGTTCGGGAGCGTGATCGCGATGTCGCTTAGTCCATAGTTCCGCAGCGCGTCCTCGAGCGTGCGGCGCGTCCGCGAGATGTCGCCATCGGCGAGCATCGACTCGGCGTTGCGCGCAAGCAACTCGCCCACCGCGAGCACCTGATCGGCGCGCGCCTCACGCAGCGTGCTGTTGTGCGTATCCATCGCCCACCACGCGCACCCGGCAACGGCGGTCAGCAGCATCGCCGCAGTCGCGAGCCCCGCCGATGCGATCAGCGACTCGCCCGTGCCGAAGAGGCGGCGTTTGAGCGCGGACGGTGAAACGGGATTGCCATGATCGACGGGGGCCAAGGCATACCTCCGGGTTCGTGCTCACCAGGACATGCAGGTATCGGTCGTTGACCGTTGCACTTGAGGCCGGTCCGGATACGCGTGCCCTGCCGATCGCGCCGAGGTCATGCACGTCCGAGAACATCCGCGTTTCAATCGCACGTCCAGATAACGCGCACCGGCTCGGTCCGAGAAACTCAAGGCGGGCAGGTCGAAGGTCGATAGCTACCACCCCCCGGGGGCCCGCGTGTTCCGCGGTGGCGACCCTTACTAAAGGACTGAAGAAATGACTGAAGGCAAGCAGACGACGACCGTCATCGGGCCCGACACCCACATCAAGGGTGAGATGATCTTCGATTCCACCGCCCGCATCCTCGGAACCTTCGAGGGCCGCATCGTCGCCAAGGGCGAGGTGCAGATCGGCGAGGGCGCGGCCTGCAAGGCCAGCGTCGAGGGCAGCAGCGTCCTGATCGACGGCGTCGTCGAAGGCGACGTCACCGCCCGCGACCGTGTGCACCTCAACACCCGCGCACGTGTGATCGGCGATGTCACCGCGACCACGCTCGTCGTCGCCGAGGGCGCATCATTCGTCGGCCACTGCCGCGTCGGCGGCGAGGCCTCGGGCAAGCAGGCCCAGCCCAAGGCCGCCGACCATTCGTCGATGTCCCCCGATGCCCGCCGCGCCCGCGCGGCCGGCAGCGTCCAGGGCCGCCCGGCCGATCTCGAGGCGACTCTCGCCGGTCTCGAAGCCCGTCTCTCCGGCCTCACGCGCATGCGTCCGGCCGAGGTCGGACACTCCAACGGCCGCGACCCGCACGAGGATTGATCGCGGTCTGATCCCCCGGAAGGGCACACGTCGGCGGCGCGGGTTGACCGCGCCGCCGACGGTCTC
>JAEYNG010000232.1 GCA_023412695.1 Planctomycetota bacterium
CGCGCGTGGGGGGGCGGCGGCGGAGTTGCTGTCGCGTGTGGGGATGGAGACGGCGTTCTGCGAGGACATCGAGGCGCGAGTCTGGGCCAAGAGCCTTATGAACGCCGCGGTGAACCCGGTGGCCGCGTTGACGAACATGACGGTGGGGGAGTTGATGGCGTCGCCGGCGCGGCCGATCGTTGATCGTTTGCTGCGCGAGGGGCACGCGGTCGCGTGCGCGGAGGGGATCGACCTCGGGGTGGACTACCTGGCGCGTGCCGCGGCGACGCTGAGCAAGGCGTCGGGCCATACGCCGAGCATGGTGGAGGATGTCCGCGGTGGGCGGGAGAGCGAGATCGGGCAGTTGAACGGGCCGATCATCGAACGGGGGCGGCGGCGGGGCGTTGCGACGCCGACGCACGAGGTTATAGACGGACTGATCGAGGCGCTCGATTGGGCGGTCCGTGGATATGAAAAAACGGTTATCCACAATGGGCCGGCGGAGTCGCATGCACACGCCTCGGAGTTGGTGTAGCATGCACATGCGGGAGGGGGCTTTGCATGATGGCATGGGCGAAAGGATTTGCGGAGGTCGGCGTAGCGGGCGCGATCCTTGCGGTCCTGGTCGGCCTGTTCCTCGGGGTGTCGCTCGGTACGTTCGATTATGCGGAGGGGACGAGCTACCTGAGCAATGACCCCGCGGCATGCGTGAACTGCCACATCATGCGTGATCAGTACGACAGCTGGCTGAAGAGCCCGCACCACGCGGCGGCGACGTGCAACGACTGTCACGTGCCGGTCGATCTGATCGGGAAGTACTACATCAAGGCCGAGCACGGGTTCAGGCACAGCAAGGGTTTCACCTTCCAGGACTTCCACGAGCCGATCCAGATCAAGGACTCGAGCCTCGAGGTGGTGCAGAACAACTGCGTGCGGTGCCACGAGGAGGCGGTGAGCCAGATCTCGGCGCACATGGGCGATGACGAGCCGTACAACTGCGTGAAGTGTCACGCGGGGATTGGCCACGGGCCGCGGAGGTAAGGGATGAAGGGGAAGTGGATCGCGTACGGGGTGACGGTGGTGGTCGTGGCGGCGGCGACGGCGGGGGTGATGATGCTGCGCGACAACATCGCGACGCGCAAGCGGGAGGCGCGGGAGTCGGTGTTCCGGGTGGTGGACATCGATGAGACGACGGTTGACGCCGAGACGTGGGGGAAGAACTTCCCGCGGCAGTATGACGGGTACATCCGCACGGTGGACACGGTGCGGACCCGCCACGGCGGGAGCGACGCGATCCAGCACCTCGACGAGCTGCCGATCTGGCGGACGATCTTCAATGGGTACGCGTTCTCGATCGATTATCGCGAGGAGCGCGGGCACGCGTACATGCTGAGCGATCAGCGGGAGACCGAGCGTGTGCTGCAGCGTCCGCAGCCGGGCTCGTGCCTGCAGTGCCACGCGAGCAACACGGTGGCGTACCGGGAGGTCGGGATCAAGGCCGGCGCGCCGGGGACGATCGACGAGCCGGCGACGAGCCCGAACGGCTATGCGCAGCTGTTCAAGGGGTTCGAAGAGGTCTGCCCGATGCCGTACTCGGAGGCGACCGAGCTGGTCAACCACCCGGTGTCCTGCATCGACTGCCACGACCCGGACACGCTCGCGCTGCGCGTGACGCGGCCGGGGTTCATCGAGGGCATCCGCGCGCTGGCGCGGTCGGACGACCCGGTGCCGCACCTGCCGAGCATCGCGAGGTGGCGCGCGGGGAACCGCTCTCGGGAGTATGACCCGAACATCGACGCTTCGCGCCAGGAGATGCGGAGCATGGCGTGCGGGCAGTGCCACGTCGAATATCACTTCGCCGGCGAGAAGAAGCTGGTGACGTATCCGTGGCATAAGGGCTTGAAGGTCGAGCAGATCGAGGCGCACTACAACGAGACGGGGTGGTCGGACTGGAAGCACCCGGACTCGGGCGCGAACATCCTCAAGGCCCAGCACCCGGAGTTCGAGACGTGGAGCCAGGGCATCCATGCGCGGAGCGGGGTGTCGTGCGCGGACTGTCATATGCCGTATAAGCGCGAGGGCGCGATCAAGGTGAGCGATCACCATGTCCGCAGCCCGGTGCTGAACATCGCGCGGGCGTGCCAGACGTGCCACAACTACACGGAGACGGAGATCCTCGGGCGGATCGAGGCGATCCAGGACCGCACGGCGTCGCTGCTGCGGCGGGGCGAGGTCGCGGTGTACGAGCTGATCCAGGCGCTCAAGGCCGCCACGGAGCTTGGCGCATCGGACGAGACGCTGCTGAACGCGCGGGAGCTTCACCGCCGGTCGCAGTGGCGGCTCGACTTCGTGTCCGCGGAGAACTCAATGGGCTTCCACGCTTCGCAGGAGACCGCCCGCATCCTCGGCGAGGCCATCGACTTCGCCCGGCAGGGTGTGAGCGAGGTCTTCGCGAAGGTGCCGGGCGCCGCGGCGAGGGTCGCGGAGGTGCCGATCCCCGAGCCGAAACGGCCCGCGCACCCGGGTCAGCGCGGCGCGGAGGCGGCGCGTGCGGACGCTCCGAAGAAGTGATGCCGCGCACGGGCGGGCCGTTGCCGCCTCTAAGCCGCGTCGCACGACCGGCACGGGCCGCCATCACGCAGCTGGTTGCACGCGTCGTCGGCGGACTGCTCGGCGACGATCTCGGCGAGGCTGACTCGGCCCAGCTCGGCCTCGATCAGCGCCATGGCTTTGTCGAGACGGGCGTGCAGCGAGCAGAGCTTTGTGTGACGCGGGTTTCCGGCGGGGCAGGTGTGGATTCGCTGGAAGGGGTCTACGGCGTTCACGATCTCAAGCGCGGTGATCTGCTGCGGCGGGCGGGCGAGGAGGAAACCGCCGTTCGGGCCGCGTTGCGAGGTCACGAGCCGCGCGACGACCATGTCGCGCATGATCTTGGCGAGGTACCCGGCGGGCACTTGCGTCTGGCGGGCGATCACCTCGGTGGTGGTCGATTCGGTCGGCCGGGAACCGAGGAAGGTCATGGCGCGGAGCGCGTACTCGACGGTCTGCGAGAACATAGTTTCACCTCGGCGTGGTCGTTGTCGGTCGTAGGGAGTGTCGGCCGCGGCGGCGCGCCGGTTACGGCTGACGCTTGCCGTAGCGTTCCTCCATCCACACGGTCCTGCGAGCGGCGAGCTCCTGATAGCTGAGCTTGTCGCCGCCGTGCTCGGCGTGGCAGGCGTCGGCGTCGGCAGGGGAGGCGTAGGCGGCGATCCACGAGCCCATCGGCGTGTGGATCTTCTCGCTGAATACGTAGTGCGCGGGCTCGGCGCGGGCCCAGGCCTTCGAGCCGTAGTCGCACGTCCAGCGCTCGGTCACCGTGACGTCGGCGTGCCAGCGCTCGTAGTCGAGGAGGCAGCCGAGGTCGTCGAAGAGGAGCGTCTCCGTGCCGTGGGGAGTGGCGACACGCATCGCGGCGGCCGAGCGCTGATCGATGATGCTCATCTTGCACTCGGCGCATTCGTCGCGGCCGAAGCGCAGGTCGGGCGGGCCGGATTCATCGGGTGGCGAGCAGCCGGCGATGAGGCAGGCCGAGGCCGTCGCGGCGAGGAGGGTCATGGCGCCAAGGTCGGTGAGCGTCATATCGGGGACCTCCGTGAGAAGACGAGGGATGCGGCGGCGAGCGGCGCGACGATCCACGCGGACATCGCGGCGGCGAAGAGCCACCAGACGCGGTCGCCGAAGGTGTCGGTCGCGTAGAGGCCGGCGGGGCCTAGCACGTCGAGCGTGGCCTCGGCGGAGTGGAGCGACCAGAACTTGAAGACCTGGAGCGGGTTGGCGATGCTGCAGGCGAAGAGCGTCTCGATCCGCATCCGGAAGGCCATCGCGCCGGCCATGAGGCCGAGGTCGGTGACGAAGACGAGCGTCAGCCAGATGAAGATCGCGGTGCCGACGGCGACGGAGGCCTTTCGGGCGAGCACCGAGACGAGCATGCCGAGGCTGAGCATGCCGAGGGCCAGCGCGAAGGACAGGCCGACGAGCCAGATGATGCTGGCGGGGCGGGTGGCCTCGCCCTTCCAGGCGAGGATGAGGGCGCACGCGCCGATGCCGAGGCAGAGACAGGCGAGGAGCGCGCCGCTGAGGCCGAGGTACTTGCCGAGCACGACCTCCATGCGGCCGACGGGTTGGGCGAGCAGGTAGCCGAGCATGCCGCGTTCGCGGTCGGAGGCGATCGAGCCTGCGCCCGCGGTGAGGGCCATGAGCGGGACCACGAGCAGGACGAGGTTCACGAGGCCGGCGGTCGTTCGGCCGAACCCCGAGAGCCCTGCGCCGCCCGCGCCCATGGCGGAGACGTAGGAGATGCCCAGCCCGAGCGCGGCGAAGGCCAGGGTGTAGAGCAGGAACCAGCGGCTGCGGACGGCGTCGCGCAGCTCGCGCCTTGCGATCGTCGCGACGTTTCGGAGCAGGCCGGGGGGGCGTGCCGCGAGAGCGGGGGCCTTGATTGTCACGGGCAGCGCGGTCATGAGTGCGCCTCCTTCTGCTGGGCCATGGCGCTTGCGGCGCCGTCGGTGATGAGTTCGAAGTCCTCGACGCTGATGCGTGCCTCGGCGAGGACGCGGAACGGTGCGGCCTTCTGTTCGCGCGGGACGGGGACGAGCAGCCCGACGCCGTTCATGCGGGGCGAGAAGCCGCTCGCGGACAGGAGGGCCAGCGCCTCCTGGCGGACCGAGGGCTGCATGGTGAGGTGCAGCACCGAGCCTGCGCCGAGCGTTTCGGCGAAGGTGGCGGCGTCGCACTCGCTGCGGACGCGTCCGGCCTCGAGCACCACGACGCGTCCGGCCAGGGTCGCGACCTCCTCCACCCGGTGCGAGGCGAAGAGCATGGTGCGGCCCTCGCCCGAGAGGTGCGAGAGCAGGGAGACGAACTCCTCGCGGCCGCAGGCGTCGAGGCTGGCTGTCACCTCGTCGAGCACCAGCACCGGCGGGTCGCCGAGCATGGCGATCGCAAGCGCCAGCCGCTGCTTCATGCCGCCGGAGAGCTCCCGGATGCGCTTGTGGCCGTGGCCGGCGAGGCCGACGCGTGCGAGCACGTCGTCGGTCGAGGCGACGGCGAGGCCCTTGAGCCGCGCGAAGAACCGCACCGCCTCGGCGACGCCGAGGTCGTCGTAGAAGCCGAGCTCCTGCGGGACGTAGCCGATGAGCATGCGGGAGTGCTTGCCCCGGCGGAGGACGTCGTGGCCGCCGACGGTGATGCGGCCCGAGAATCGCAGCAGGCCGAGGACGCAGCGGATCAGCGTCGTCTTGCCTGCGCCGTTGACGCCCCAGAGCGCGACGCTCTGCCCCGCGGGGATGTCGAGCGAGACGTTGTCGACCGCTCGTGCGCGGCCGAAGCGCTTGGTGACGGACTCGATTCGGATCACTTTGCACCTCCTGTCCTCGCGTGGCGAGGAGCGGTGTTGCGGGGCGATGAGGATCGCTGCTGCGGGCGGGCGAGGCCGAGCACGCAGAGGCCGATCGCCAGCATGCCGGCGCCGGTCGCGCCGAGCATGGCGAGGGATCCGGCCGCGGGCGCGACGGTCTGACCGATCGCGGCGGGCCGCATCAGCGGAACCTCGTCGATGAACTTCGGTTCGGGGCGGACCGAGGGGACGGCGCGGCCGACGAACTCGATGGCCTGCTGCGCGGGGCTGAAGAGGAACAGGCGGAGCTTGGGCTCCTTGTCCATCATGTTCTCGAAGAACGTCTGGGACTCGTGCACAAAGTCGCCGACGCCGTCGCGGTCCTGGTCATAGCCGGTGTAGTCGCTCCAGAAGTTGCCGCGATCGCCCAGCCAGAAGCGGTTGGCGCTGAGGTCGCCACGGCCGGCGACGGAGACCTGCTCGATGTTGTCGATGAAGTTGTTGTCGGTGAACTCGTTGTTCTTCGCCGAGGGCAGGAACGTAACGCCGACATCGTTACACGCGAAGGTGTTGCGGCGGAACCCGCCCGGGAGCTTGTCGGTGAAGGGCGAACCGTCGATGTATACGCCGACGCGGTTACCGGTGAGGATGTTGTCCTCGACGGTAAAGCGGTCGGTCTCCTTGAGGCCGATCCCGTAGCCGCTGGGGCCGCGGTTGGAGACCAGCAGGTTACGGCTGAGCGTCACGCCCGCGCTGTACATCAGGTAGATGCCGACGGAGTTGCGCTCGAGGCGGTTATCCTCGATCGTCACCTCGTCGCTGAACATCAGGTGCAGGCCGTAGCGGCAGTTGGTCGACGTGTTGCCACGGATGACAACGCCCTTGGAGTACCATAGGATGGCGTCGCGGCCGTCGTGAACGCTGTTGTTCTCGACCAGGGCGTTGTCGGCGCGCCAGAGACGCAGGCCGTCGCCCCGGCGGGCGATGTCGAGGTCCTTGCCGCCGATGCGGTTGCCCCGGACGACACTGTCGGGCGCTTCGCGGAGGTCGATACCGAAGAGGATGTCCTGGAGCGTGTTGTTCTCGATGACCGCTCGCGGGGCGAGGACACGGATCGCGGCGTTCTCCTTGTCGAGATCGATGCCGGTGTTGCGGATCACAAAGCCCTTGAGCGTGACG
>JAEYNG010000339.1 GCA_023412695.1 Planctomycetota bacterium
GGCGCGTGCCGCGCTGCACGCGGCGGCGGTGCGGGTGACGGGGCGGAGCTGCGAGGTGTCGCTGGCGATCTACGCGTTCAGGCGGGCGCCGGAGGACCCGTCGGTGCTGGAGCGCGGGCTGACGAAGGGCCTGATCGGGAGCCTTGTGATGCCCGGTGGGATGCCGAGCGTGATGAGCTCCGGGGACACATTGCGCGTAGAGGGTGAGCGGCGGCCGGCGCGGCGGGACGGCGCAATGCCCGAGCAGGTGCTCAAGCCGTTCTCGACGGACCCTTTGCCGCTGGTGACGTCGCGCAACCGCGCGGGGAAGCTGTACCAGATCGTCGATCCGAAGGCCGGGAGCGAGGCGGGGCTGATCGACGTCGTGACGGCGCTCAAGGCGAGGCACCCGTTCATCGACTCGCAGACGGGGCGGCCGACGCTCGACGCGATCTGGTCGCTGGTCACGTGCCCGACGCGCAGGCTGATTCTGGACGTCTACCTGCACGGGGACATGGAGCGGCTGTTCCGGCCGTCGCTGGATGCGCTGCTGTGGGCGCCGGACTTGAACGTTGCACAGGATGATCGGTGGGTGATGCGGCTGCCGGCGGGGCCGAAGCTGCAGTTGCTTGGCCGAGGCGTGGGCGCTGCGGCGTCGCCGCTGTATGCGCGTCATGCGGAGTTGAGCGCGTACTCGTTCGAGCACCTGGGTTGGGACCCGGAGGAGTTCGTAGGGTTCCGGTGCGAGGTGGAGTACCCCGTATGGCGGGCGGGGTACAGCATGGCGCTTGAGTATCTTGTGAACGACGCGGGGAACTGAGCGGGGCGGAAAAGAACAAGGCCCCCGTCGCGGTGACGGGGGCCTTGAGCATGGAATAGATTGTCCGTCACGCGGTCACGGCGTGCACGGGCCCTGGCCGGTGGAGAACCACACGGACAGGAAGGCGAAGATCGCCGGGACGCCGGGCGTGCCGCCGTAGTCGCGGGCATCGGGGTCGAGGGCGAACCAGTCGGAGAGGAAGCAGAAAATGTCGGGCACGCCGACCGCGCCGTCCTGGCACCAGTCGGCGTCGCAGAACTGGGGCCCGCCGGAGCCGGGGACTTCGACAACTGCCCAGTCACCGCCGCCCGAGACGCCGGCGTTCGACAGGTCGTTCCAGAGGCCGTTGGAGCCGAGGAGCTCGGCGTAGTGCTCGGTGTTGTTGGCGTTGTTGGGCTCGCCGGGCGCCCAGTTTGTGAATGTCACGGCCGAGCCATCGGTCCACTGGAAGTCGCCCTCGCTCGCGGCGTCGGTGAAGCCGATCCAGCCGCGACGGTCGGTGCCGTCGAAGCCGAGGACCATGCCGCGGACGAACTCGTTCTCGTCGGCGTCGGCGATGGAGGCGAGGTGACCGCCGAGTGTGACGGCGTGGGCCTCGGCCTCGGTGAAGGTGAAGCCGCGCTGCAGGAGGTAGTAGTCGTTGCCGTTTGCGGGGTTGTGGATCGGACCGGCGAGCACGGGAGACATGACGCCGGTGTTGAAGTTCACCGTGACGGTACCGGTGCTGGTGTGCGTCGCGCCTGTGATGCTCCAGTTCGTTGTGCCGAAGGTCGCGGGCCAACCGGTGTAGGCGAGGTAGTAGGTGCCCGCGGCGAGGGTCGCACCGTCGCGGCCGTTGTACGCGACGCCGTTGCCGGGCGCCGGACGCGAGATCAAGGTTCCGAAGGAGAGCTGGCTGAGGAAGTCGGTCCCGTCGTCGTCGTCGAAGGCGACGCGGGCGCCGTTGATCGTGTAGAGGCCGATCTGGGTGTCGTTGGCGAACTGTCCGCCGCTGACGCTCGAGCCCTCGGTGTCGATGTCGAAGAACTGCAGTATCGCGCGGTCGATGTCATTTGCGAGCGTGAAGCGGATCCAGTGCACGCCGTTGGAATCGAGCTGCCCGGAGTAGACCGTCATGCTGCCGGAGATGGTGCCGATATCGACGGCGTTCGGCGGCGCGAGCACGGAGTAGCTGATATTGCCGACGAACTGCCGGGCCTGAGCGTCGGTGATGGTGAACTGTGAGTTGACGGGGCCGGCGAAGAGGTCGGTCGGCACGGTTACGTCCATGCTCCAGATGTTGTCGCCGGCGATTGCGTCGCCATCGATGCCGGCGTCGTTCAGCATGAGGTTGCCGAGGTTGATCGCCGAGGCGTCAACCAGCACGCTCGTGATGTGATTGGGCGAGCCGCTGCCCGGCGTCGTCGTCACCGTGAACTTGGCGGTGTTGCCAAAGACGACCGGGTTGGGATTCACCGCGCCGATGCCCTCGGGGCCGAAGTGCTCCGCGCCGCGGATCGTCGCGGCGATGATCGCGTAGCCGCGGCCGGTGTTCGGCTGGTAGGTGGCGTTGCCGAACGAGATGCTCTCGAGCGTCTTGCCCGTGACGTCGCCGAAGCCGTCGTTGATGAGGTCCTGGGTGCTGACGATGGCCTCGACGATGTTCAGCCGCTCGTTCGCCGGGGCGGTGTTGCCGAGGTCGATGGAGTTGGTCGCGTTCCAGACCGTCCCGTTCAGACGCGTCTGCGAGAGCACGCCCGCGAGGGGCGCGGCGGGGTTGTTCGCCCCGAACCAGTCGGGGCCCGCGAGGCGCACCGTGACGCTGCTCGCGTCGGTGAAGCTCAGAGTCATGTCGAACGCGCCGCCGCCGTTGCTGATCTGGTACAGCACACCCAGCTGCGTGTTCCCGTGCATCTGGATGTTGAGTGAGCCGACGTCGGTCACCTGCGGGCCGGTGTGGTCGGGCGCGGTGTCCCAGTTGGGCTGGATGCCGACGTTGTCGCTGTCCTCGGTGGCATCGTACGCGTTGAATACCTGGCGATTACCGAGGTGGACGATGTCCAGCGCAAAGGGAGAGACGGCGACCGAATAGCTCAGCCCTGTTGAACCGATGACCGGCGCCGCCAGGATCGAGCCCGCCGTGGCGTCAGCGATCAGGGCGCGATCGGAGATGGACCGGAAGCCGTCCGGGTTGTCCGGCCAACCGGCTTCTCCGAAGTGGACCAGGCCGTTGAAGTTGTAGTTGAGAGGGATGGTGGTCTGGTCGGCCGCGAGCGCAAGGCTCGAAAGCAGCAGCGCCGCCGCGGCTCCGGCGGCGGTCCGGATCGAACGCGTCTTCATCGTGCTCCCTTCATCACAGAGAAAAACAGGCCCTCCCCGCTGAAATGAAGATAACGCACAACTCGGGGCGGCGGTTGTAAAATTCTACAAAAGTTGGCGACCTATAGCCGGGTGGCGGCCGAGCAGGCTTGCATGCAAGCCCTAGCAGCCTGCGAACCAGGCGGACAGGAAGGCGAAGATGTCAGGCACCGTGATTCCGTCTTCGCCGTCGAAGTCGGCCTGTGGATCGCTTGCGAACCAGGCGGACAAGAAGGCGAAGATGTCGGGCACGGCGACCGCGCCGTCTTCGTCAAAGTCGGCGGGGCAGCAGGTTGTCACGGTGAGGGTCGCCGCGGGTGAGGCGACCTGGCCGCACGGATTGGAAACGATGCAGTGGTAGCTTCCGCTGAGCGCTTCGACCACCGAAGAGAGTGTGAGCGTGCGCGCGGTGCCGCCGGGAACGGGATTGCCATTGCGGCGCCACTGGTAGGACAGGGGCGACGAGCCGGTGACGGTGACGGAGAAGGTTGCGTCGCCGCCCTCGCAGACCGAGACGCTTGCGGGGGGCGTGGTGATCGACGGCGCGGTGGTGTTCAGCGCCCAGCACACTGCGCGGCCGAGGAGCGCCTTGGCGTCGCTGGTTGCGGTCTGCCAGCTCGCATCCTCGAAGAACAGGAACACGCGGCGTGCAGGGGTGACATAGCCGCCGGCGACGGTGGCCCCGGCTTCGGCGACGACGATCGCGCCGTCGAGCGAGCCGTTGCGGCGTGCAAGCGTGAGCGTTCCCGGTCCGGCGTTGCCGGTGGCAACGCTCATGTTCGCGGCGGTCGAGAAGACCTGGCGCGGGCCCGCGGCGAGTCCCTGCGTGATCGGGTGGACGTTGTTGATGATGTTGATGTGCGTCGCGCTGACGACGTTGCCGCCATCGGTCAATGACTCGCGGTTGTTCTGGAGCAGCGCGTTCTCCCAGAAGATCATCGGCACGGGCTGCGTTCGGAACTGCCCGCCGACGTTCGCGGATGTAATGGTGGAGGAGACGATCACGAGGTCGCTGTTCGCGGCGATCTGCGCGGCGGGGGGCCGGTTCGCCGGCTCGTCGTCGTACACCGTCACGTCGTAGCCGAGGTGCTCGAGCTCGTGCGCGATCGCGGCATCCGCGGCGGTGGGGGGGAGCGAGACGCCGATGAGTGCAACGCGCGAGGCCGCGCCGACGCGCACGAACGCCTGTTTCTGTTCGACGAACAGGCCGGTTGCGCCGGTGACGCTCAGCCGCACGGTGTAGAGGCCGTCTTCGGTGTAGGTGTGCGACGGGTTCTGCAGTGTGCTGGTTGTGCCGTCGCCGAACTCCCAGTGCCACGACGTCGCGCCGGGGACGGTGGAGGTGTCGGTGAACTGGACCGTCAGCGGCGAGGGGCCGGAGGTGACGTCGGCGGTGAACGCGGCGTCGCCGACGAAGCGGATGCGCAAGACGTTCGCGCCCGAATCCACCGGGGTGGTGTAATCCAGGTCCTTATAGAGGTCGGTGAAGTAGAGGCCGTCGG
This sequence comes from Planctomycetota bacterium, assembly GCA_023412695.1. GTDB lineage: Bacteria > Planctomycetota > Phycisphaerae > Phycisphaerales > UBA1924 > JAHBXL01. The sequence goes on from JAEYNG010000339.1 coordinate 4,639, forward strand.
GGCCGGCGGCGAGGCCGCACACGGTCGCCTTGCCGGAGCCGACATACTGGAGGAACGGGGTCGGTCCGCTGACCAGGTTGCCGGAGCCGTCGAGGACGACCTGCGTGATCTTCTTGCCGATCGCCTGCGGCCCGGTGCCCCAGGTCGCGCCCGATTCGGTGATGAAGCCAACGCCCTGCTTCTCGGAAGGGAAGCCGCTGCCGCCGAAGGTGCCGGGCTGGATGAACGCCATGTTCACGGGGCCGGATGCGGGGACCCAGTTGTAGATCGCGAAGTTGGTCATGCTCGCGTCGGAGCCGGTCCAGCCGTAGGTCCGGCCGGAAACGATCTTCGAGAAGCGGTCCACGCTGGGACCGTTCTCGACACAGTAGAGCGACGCGTCGGCCTGCCGCCACGCGCCGCCGAACGGGTTGCGCACGCCGTACGCGTACACGAAGTCACGCGCGGTGATGCCGTCCGCCGGGTTGTAGAACGGGTTGGTCGGGTGGGGGGTGCCGTTGCGGTTGAGGCGGAGGATCTTGCCGCGGAATGAGTTGAGGTTCTGCGCGGTCGCGGCGTTGAAGCCGTCGCCCATGTGAACGTAGAGGGAGCCGTCCGGGCCGAAGCTCATGGCGGAGATCTGGTGGGATTGACCCTGCGTCTCGCCGCTCATGTTCAGGATCGTGGTCTGCGTCGCGGCGGTTCGCCCCCCGTCGGTGCTGGTGAAGCGCACGACCTTGGGGTAGTGCGGGACGTTCTCGACGCCATCGACGCTGGAGTAGAGCATGCCCGCGTACACATCTCCGTTGACCGGATCGACGGCGATGCCGGCGACGCCCTGCTCGCCGGAGCCGGGGAACAGGCCGGTGGGATTGAAGTTGAGCAGGTTGCTCGCGTAGGTGCCGACGGTGCCGTCGCGCAGCACGACCTTGATTGCGCCGTAGAGCTCGGTGACGTAATAGAGCGGGGCATCGGGCTCGGGGCCGGGCTCGGGGATGAAAGCGATGTTGATCGGGAGGCGCAGGCCGCGGGCGACGACCTCGACGCGGTACCCGGGCTCCAGCACGACCCATGGGGTGGGCGTGCCGCGGGCGAGGTCGGAGAAGACAGGCGTGGCCTGGGCGGCGGTCGCGTGGTACGTCGCACCGCTGGAGGCGATCCACAAGTAGACATCGTGGCCGCTGGTGACGTTGAGCGCGGGGAGGTAGACCGTGTGCGCACCGCCGTCGTGGGCGGTGAAGGACAGGTCGCTCTCGGGGAGCGTGAGCGACGGGAGCGAACCCGCGGAGACGCGGATGCGCAGGGGCGCGTGACCGCTGACGCCGGACGGGTTGTGGATGTGGTTCTCGATGCCGTTCTCGCCGTGAAACTCGAGTAGCAGGCTGCCGTTGGCCTGTTCGAGGCGGAGCGAGGGCGCGGTCGCCGCGGCGGGAAGGATCACCGGCAGACCGTCGGCGGTGGCCGCCCACGTGGGGGTGGGCAGGACGGCGACGTCGTCGCCCTCGAGCGCGAAGATCTGGCTTGCCGGTCCGGTCTGGAAGAGACGCGTGCTCCACGGGCTCCACTCGGTCGCGGGGTCGCCGCTCGAATCACGGTGGCGGACGCGGAGGGTGAACGTCGAGTCGGGCATCATGTCCGTGCGCCCGGCGTGCGAGCCCATGAAGATGCCGTCGCCCAGGTGCGTGTGCACACGCTCGACGCCCCCGATGCAGGAGATTGCCCACACGCGCTCGGCGAGCGCGGGCGGGTTGGGCGACAGCCAGATCTCCCAGTCCGTGCAGACGTGCTCGTCGCCGGGATCGGTGTCCTGGAAAACGTCGCACTCCATGTGCACGTCGGCCGGGTTCAGCACGCGGCCGGGCGCGGGCTCGGTGATCGTCGGCGCGGCAGGGGGGGTGTTGGCGATCGCGGCGGCGGGGGCCGCGAGCGCGAGGCAAAGGAGGGAACGAAGGAGCAGGCAGCCGTGGGCGGATCGCTTCACCAGTTGGTCTCCGGGGTAGCGGGGCGAAGAGGGAAGAACTTCGTCGGGCGGTGGGCCCGGCGGGCTTGCGGATGGCTGGACAAACACGGGGGCCGCGGCATTTGCGCGACCCCCGCGGGTGGACAAGTGAGGCCCTCTCTCGAGGGACAGCCAGGTTACGGGCACCCGGCGAACCAGGCGGAGAGGAAGGCGAAGAAGTCCGGCACGGCGATGGTGCCGTTCTCATCGAAGTCGGCGCCGGCTCCCTGCGCGAACCAGGCGGAGAGGAAGGCGAAGATGTCCGGCACGGCGACGGTGCCGTTCCCATCGAAGTCTGCGGGGCAGTCGTTGCCGCCGCCGACGGCATCCTGTACGGTGACCGCGTAGATGGCGGTTGCCGCGTTTGGGGTTGCCGTGTTCTGGAAGGTGATCGACTGGAGCACTTTGCCGGTCAGATCGCCGTAGCCGCCCGAGAGCAGGCTGGCGGTGCTGACGATGGCCTCAACGACGTTCAGATCAACGCTCGGAGTGCCGGTGTCAACAAGGCCGGCGCCGAAGAAGAGGCCGAACTGCTCCTGTGACTCGACGCCGAACGCCGGGGGCGTAGGGACCTGGTCGCCGAACCAATCGGGCGCGGAGAGGAAGAGCGTGGCGATCGTGCCGTCATCGAAGGCGAGGGCCATCTCGAAGTTCGAGCCGCCGTTGCTGGCGTTGAAGAGCACGCCGATACGCGTGTCGGCGGTCATCTCGAGTCCGAGCGTAGAGATGTCGGTGACTTGCGGGCCGGT
>JAEYNG010000354.1 GCA_023412695.1 Planctomycetota bacterium
ACCGCACCATGCTGGCCAGAGGGCAGTCCTATCTCCTTCAGGGCATTGCCGCGGTCGCGTGCGAGGTCGAGGTCGATGTCGATCTCGGTCAAGCGAAAGAGAACGCCGAGTCGGTGCCGCGGCCGACGGTCGTCGGCCTGCCGGATATGGCGGTGAAGGAGTCGATCGAGCGTGTGCGCTCCGCGCTTGGCAACTCCGGGTTTATCTTCCCGAACGGCAAGGTCGTCGTGAACCTCGCGCCCGCGCACCTCCGCAAGGAGGGTCCGATGTACGACCTGCCGATCGCGATCGGGATGCTGATCGCCGACGGCGTGATCGAGCCGGGTGAGTCGACGCATGCGCCGGGGGTAAAGGTCCCGCTCGGTCGGCGGATCGCGCCCTCGCGCGGGGCGGGGCTCGGCGCGATGGCGCGTGAGGCACGTCGAGGACGCGCGGGCGGTGGTGCCCCAGCGGGCACCGACGCGTTGATCGACGACGAGCCGGACACGGTCGCGCCGATCGAACCGAAGCAGTTCCTCTTCGCAGGCGAGCTTGCGCTCGATGGTCGGCTGCGGCCGGTTCGCGGCGTCATCGCGATGGCCGCGCTCGCCAAGGCACGCGGGATGCGAGGCGTGATCGTGCCGCGAGAGAACGCTCCGGAGGCGGCGGTGGTGCCCGGGGTCGAGGCGATCGGCGTCTCGACGCTCGCCGAGGTCGTGGGGATGCTGACGGGCGCGTTGCCCGCCGCGCCGCACCCGGCGGTGGACGTCGAGGCGATGCTGCTGACCGCGGAGGCGCCGGTCGATTTCGTCGATGTGCGCGGGCAGGAGGCGGTGAAGCGGGCGATCGTCATCGCCGCAGCGGGGTCGCACAACCTGATCATGCTGGGGCCGGCCGGTACTGGCAAGACGATGATGGCGCGTGCGCTGCCGGGTGTTCTGCCGCCGCTGACAGCGGAGGAAGCGATCGAGATCACGCGGATCTACTCCGCCGCGGGACAGATGCCGCCGGGGCAGGGGCTCGTCACGACGCGGCCGGTGCGATCGCCGCACCACACCTCGTCCGCGCCGGCGATCGTCGGTGGCGGGATGGTGCCGCGACCCGGTGAGATCTCGCTTGCACACCGAGGCGTGCTCTTCCTCGACGAGTTGCCGGAGTTCGATCGCGACGTGCTCGAGACAATGCGGCAACCGCTGGAGGATCATGTCGTCACGATCGCGCGGGCGCACTCGGCGGTGCGGTTCCCGGCGAGCTTCATGCTCGTCGCGGCGATGAACCCGACGCCCAAGGGGGACATCCCGCGGGACGAGATCGGCCGGAAGGCAATGGATCGCTACCTCGCGAAGCTCTCGGGGCCACTGATCGACCGCATCGACCTGCACGTCGAGGCGCCGGCGGTGCCCTGGAAGCAGCTCTCGTCCGCGCCGATCGGCACGAGCAGCCGGCAGATGCGGGAGCAGGTGCTCGCAGCGAGAGAGCGACAGAACGCGCGTCAGGGCGCATCGACGCCGAACTCGCGACTGAGCGGGCGGCAGCTCGACCAGCTCGCGCCGATGACGGAGGAGGCGCGGGCCGTGCTTGGGCAGGCGATGACCGAGCTTGGGCTGTCGGCCCGGGCGTACGACAAGGTGCGGCGGGTGTCGCGAACGATCGCCGACCTCGAGGGCGCGGACCAGATCGGGCCGGGGCACATCGCCGAGGCGGTGAGCTACCGCCTCCTAGACCGAAAGAGCTGAAACGCTTGCCGACCCTTGACCCGGAAGTAACCTGTACAAAGGCACGCGTGTACAAGTCTCGGATGATCGCGGCGTGAACGAGTGCCAGTGCCATCGGAGCAAATATGAGCGAATGGCGATTGTGTATCCGGGGCCTGTTGGCGGCCGCGATTGTCGCCTGTGTCGCTTCAGAGGCGCCCGCGGCGTTCGACACCGGGGGCGCGCCGGCCGTGCAGTTCGTGACCAGCGAGCAGGTGCTACCCCTCGGGCGCGACCGGATCATCCCCGTGCGAGTGAGCGAGGCAGCAGCGGAGGACCGTGAACTGGGTGTGTCCAGCACCGATGACCGCGTTGTGCGGGTCGTCGCCCCCGTCCGTGTGCTGGCCGGTCAAGCTATCGGGTATGCCATCGTTCGGCCGCTGCAGGAGGGAGCGGCGACACTGCGCACCGGAGAATCGAGCCTCGAGATTCGTGTCGTGTCGCGGCCGTCGCTGATCGATGACCGCTTTGCGCCGCCGACGATCGAGGGTCCCGCGAACGGTGCGGCGGTGTGGGGAAAGGTCAGCGTCGGTGTTTCGTACTGGGCCGTATCGCCGCGCGAGGCTGACGAGCAGACCGCCGCGGGCGTATGGCTGTGCGTGCAGGGACTCGACGAGCTGCGCCCAGTGCGCACGACTACCGCGGACGACGGGCCGCTCGTGCACGCGTGCTTCGAGTTCGATGCATCGGAGCTGCCCTCGGGCCCGGTGCGGCTGGTTGCACGAGTGGTCGATGCGGACGGCCGCGAGCGTTTCAGCCTGCCGACGGTGGTGCGCATCGTGCACCCCGAGAGCAACAACCTCGCGTCCGGCGAGTGCGAGGACGACAACGGCATCGACGAGCCGAACCCGTATGACCAGCGGCAGACAAGCAGCCGCGGCGCGGTGCGGCGGGACCCACGGGCATCCGGCGGACAGTACTTCTCGAACGCGAGCACCTACCCGCGCTTCGGGTTCCCCGTCGAACTCGAGCGTGCGGGGTGGTATCAGCTTGCGGTTGTCGCCGGTGGCGATTTGTCGATGGGGACGCTGCCGAGCGTTGGCGTGGTTGTCGATCCTGGCGCCGCAACCGAGGACCGCCCGGTCACGAGCGGGCCGATCATTGCAACGGGCTGGCATCGGATGTCTCTCGGAACGCCGTTCCGCCTTGACGCGGGCAGGCACACGATCAGGCTGCATTTCCTCAACGACTTCTACGCGGGCAACGGCGCAGACCGGAACCTGCAGCTTGACCGCTGGGAACTGTTGCGCGTGGCCGACGCCAGCGATGCGGCACGGCCCACGGCGGCATCTGAGGGCGGCATGATGGGGATGCAGGCCATGTCGGCGGGCGGCGGGCAGATGATGGCCGCGGGCGGTGCGGACATGATGATGTCTGGGGCCGCCGCGGGTGGCCTTGGCCCGGCCGAAGGCGCGTGGCCAGCATCCGTCGCGGCCATGAACAGCACGGGCGAGGGCCCGCTGCGTGTGGCGTTTGTGGAGACCACCGATGTGCTGCACATGCCCGGCGAGGTCGAGCTGCGCGGCGCGGTGTGGCAGAGTGCAAGCGATCGTGCAAATGCAGCGGCCCCACGGGTCGGGCTGATGATCAATGGCGTCGAGATCGCGAGCCAGTACACCTTCACGCCGCGCTTCAGGGTTCGGCCTGACCAGCTTCATGCCGGCGTCAACACGGTCGAACTCACGGCGATCGACGCTCGCGGCACGACCGCCCGTTCGCCCGTGCAACGTGTGATGTGGCGTGGGTTCGAGCGTGCATCAGTGCAGACCGCGGCGAACGCGTATCACCGATTCACTCTGCACGACCCGGCGTGGAGCGACAATGCCATCTCCCTGCGCAGCGGTGAGAAGAACCCTGACGAGCGCAGCAGCGCGGGGATGTACTCGAACACGACACTCGCGCTGGAGCTGCCTGTCGAGCTCGAAGGAGAGTTCTTGCTTGAGGCCGAAGCGATCGGGCAGAACTTCGAGGGCCCGGCGGTGCTGGAGTTCGCCGTTGTCGAAGACGACGGCGAGTTCGACGCCGCTGCACCGCGACCTCCGGCGGCGGGCGTGCTGCGCGTGCCGACAACCTGGTGGGGCCCGCACGAGGTGGAGCTGAAACAGCCGCTCAAGCTCGCGCGCGGACCGAAGCGGCTGCTCGTGTCGTTTGTGAACGACCGGTACGAGGAAGGGAAGGGCGACCGGAATGTGTGGCTCGCGGCGGTGTCGCTTGTCGCGGCGGCGGGTGATACAGGCCGCGTTGTGCCGCGGGTGGACGTGTCCTATCCGCACAACAATGACATCGTCTCAATGGTTTACGGCCAGGGCGCAGTAATAGTCGAGCCTTCGAACGCGCGGCTGGTACGCAAGATCGAACTGCTCATTGACGGCGAGCCGACGGGGCTGTCGATGGACATTGGCCGCCGTTGCGGGCCGTTTGTTCTGCAGTATCCGGCGGACGGGCTTTCGCCGGGGAAACATGTGCTCAGCGTCCGGGCGTGGGATCAGGAATGGAGAACTGCAGATTCGGTCGGCCGCGAGATTGAGGTGCTCGCGCAGCGGCCCGAGTCGCCGACTGAGTATGAGCGGGCGATTGTGCTGCTCGACCGGTTCGGATTCGGCGCAAGCCAACGCGACCTGGCCGCGATCCTTGTCGAGGGTCCGGACGCATACCTCCAGCAGTCACTGTGCGCGCCGCTCGACACCGATGCGGAGCGTTCAGCGCTTGCGCTGGCCTCGATCCGATTCCCGAACCCTCGCGGCGAGTACGACGTGGTGCGACGCGTGCTGGCCCACGCGCTAGTAACCCCGAACCCCGTCCGCGCGAGGTTTGTTCTCTGGACGCAGAACCATTTCTCGACGTACATCCGGAAGACCGAGGGACGGCGGAAGGCCGAAGAGCACGAGGCGTTCGCCGCGCTCGGCGCAGCGCCGTTCGCCGAACTGTTGCGGACCAGCGCCCGCAGCCCGGCGATGCTGCGGTACCTTGACCAGGAGCGATCGTTCGCGCGCCGGATCAATGAAAACTATGCCCGCGAGATCATGGAGCTTCACACGCTCGGCGTGCACGGCGGGTACTCGCAGGCCGATGTCACTGCGCTCGCGTGCATCCTGACCGGGTGGAGCACGTCGGGACATGTGCCGGGACGTGTTGCGCCCGGCGGCGAGGGCGTCGCGGCCGAGCGTTTCCGCTTCGACCCGCGGCTGAGCGATCCGCGAGAGCAACGCGTGCTGGGCTTTGGGTTCCCGGAGACACCGGTGCGAGATCGGTACGTACGCGCGGACTTCGCGCTGGAGCTGCTGGCCGCGCACCCGTCCACGGCGACATTCGTGTGCAGAAAGCTCGCCGAGCACTACTGCTGCGTCCCAGCGCCGGAGGACCTTGTCAAAGACCTCGCGAGCACGTTCACACGGACGAGCGGGGACATGCAGGCGGTGCTGCTCGAGATGTCCCGGCATCCGGCCTTCTGGCGCGAGGCCCGGCGGCCGCGGATCGCACACCCGCTGGACTTCGGCATCCGCATGGCCCGCATCGTGGGCGAGGCCAACGCGCACGCTGTGGGCGAGTTTCTGCAGTCGTCGGGCTTCGGGCTGTTCGAGCGTGCGACGCCGGACGGCTACCCCGAGGAGGATGCAGCAGCGATGTCGTCGAACGCGATGCTGCAGCGGTGGAGGTTCGCGCGGCGGGCGGAGTGGCAGCTCGCGGCGTTGGTTCCGGGCGAGCTGCGGTACGTTGGCAAGGATCGGGAAGCCCCAGCGGATGACGAGGCTCGGCGGATCATCGACCTCGTCGCACTCCGCCTTACTGGCCGGGTGCTGAGTGAACGTTCTTTCACCGCGGCGAGGGACGTATTGTCCGGTACAAGCGGCGATCGCGACGAGCGTGTGCGGGCCGTTGCAACGTTTATCGCGCAGCTCCCCGAGGCGGGCGTGAAGTAGGCGGACGAAAGGAGACCGACGATGCACCTGACGCGGCGCTATTTCCTGCAGTCGACCGGCGCGGCACTTTCGTACCTTGGCGTCGCCCCCGCGCTGAGCTCGGCCGCGGCGCTCGGACTCACGCCCCGCGCTGTCACCGCCGGTCGGACGCTCGTGTGCATCTTTCTCCGCGGCGGGGCCGACGGCCTGAACCTCATCGTGCCGCACGCGGACGAGCACTATTACCGGCTCCGCAAGTCGCTCGCCGTTGCGCGGCCGGGCTCGGGTAGCGGTGAGGCGGGCGGGGCCGGCGGGGGAGCGATCGACCTCGACGGCTACTTCGGCCTGAATCCGCGGCTGGACGCGCTCAAACCACTCTTTGACGAGGGCGTGGCGGTCGCGGCCCACGCGGTCGGCTATGACCGCAACACGCGCTCGCACTTCGAGGAGCAAGACACCTGGGAAACAGGAGTCGCCGGGAACACCGTTGATTCTGACGGCTGGCTCAACCGGCACCTTGCGACATCGATCGGCAAGGATGGTGCTGTGCTTCGCGCGGTGTCGATCGGCGATACGCTGCCGCGGATCATGCAGGGGAAGGCGTCAGCGTTCGCCGTGCGCGGGCTGGACGACCTGACGCTGCCCGCGTCGCGCAGAGTGGACCCGCGAACGGTGGCGGCGGCGCTCGAGCACGCGTACGGCGAGCCGGCCTCGCGCGACGCGGCAATGGACCTGCTGTCCCAGACAGCGGGCACAACCCTGGACGGGCTTGAGCAGCTCCGCGCGGCGACCTCGCGCGAGTACAAGCCGGTTGCCGAGTACCCGCGCACGCCGCTCGGCGACAAGCTCAAGCAGGTCGCGCGGCTCATCAAGGCGAATCTCGGGCTGGAGGTCGTCGAGGTGAGCCTCGGCGGGTGGGATACCCACCAGAACCAAGGCCGCGGCGGCACAGGCACCTTCGGCGACCTTGCCCAGCAGCTCGGCGACGCGGTCGCGGCGTTCACACGCGACCTTGGCGACCGAATGGACGACGTGCTCGTCGCAACACTGACCGACTTCGGCCGGACCGCAGCCGAGAACGGCACCGCCGGCACCGACCACGGCTGGGCAAACTGCATGTTCCTGGTGGGCGGGGCGGTGCAGCGCGGTCACGCCGCGGCCAAGGCAGCGGGCGATCTTTCTCCCCGCAAGGTCATCACCCAGTGGCCGGGCCTCGCACCCGACCAGCTCCACGACCGGCGCGACCTGCTCCACACCACTGACTTCCGCGACGTGCTCGGCGAGGTTGTTGCGGGGTTCCTCGGCAATGAGAACATCAAGACCGTGCTCCCGAGCCATGAGTTCAAGCCGGTCGGGCTGGTGGGGTGAGGCGAAGTTCATCGAGTGCCTCCGATGCCCTCCGAAGCTGCCGGCGGCGAGGTTTTGCCCTGCCGATAGACAGGCACTCCCGGTGCCTAAACTGACCCCGCAAATGACTGCGAGGTCAAACTGAACGCGATGAGCACCTCCCCCACTTCTTCGAGCCCTGTGATCACCCGTCTCCTGGAGGCGGTCGCGGTCGCCGCGAAGTCCACCGACGTCTTCGGCAATGTTGAGGTCAAGGCTTCCACGAAACCCCCGATGCTGGCGTGTGCGGCGAAGAACTCCGCGGAGCCCGCCGAGTACCGTTTGTTCGCCGAGGACGGCAAGCTGTGGGTCTCGCTCGTTACCGACAACCGCTGGCTCAGCCAGTCGATCGAGGCCCAGCTGTACCACTCGGGCGACAAGCTCGAGGAACTGCTCGACGAGGAGTTGTACGACGTCGGGTACGAGGGTAAGACGCTCCCGTTCGAGCACTTCCGCAGCAAGGACATGCTCTACACCTTCCGCTCGCCGCTCCCGGTTGCGCCCGACGCGCCGAACGCGACCGACATCGCGTCAAAGTGCCTGCTCGCGTACGAGGCGTGCTTTCGTCGGCTCGGTGACATGGACGCGGCTGACGAGGAAGACTGAGCAATGCGGATCCTCATGCTTGGATGGGAGTTTCCGCCGTTCATCGCCGGGGGTCTGGGGACCGCCTGCTACGGCCTGACGAAGGCGCTCGACCGCCTTGGGCACGAGGTAATCTTCGTCCTGCCCAAGCCCGTCGATCGATCGCTGGCATCGCACATCCGCCTGCTCAGCCCCGAGGCCATTCGCGCGCTCCCGCCCGATGCGCCCGCACCGGTGGCCCGGCCCGCGGTCGCGGGCTCTACCAACGGCGCCGCGTCCGGCATTGCCGCCGCGGGTCGCCTCGTCGGAGCTGATTCCTACACCATGTCGGGCTTCGCGCACACTACGTTCCACGCGCTGCCCGCGGCGTTCTCCAGCCCGTATCCCTCGTTCCACTCCGAAGCCACCTCAGCCGCCGTCTCCTCGGCCGCCGCGCCGGGCACGCCCGCCGTCGGCCCCGACGGGCTCCCCGTCCTCGGACCCGACGGTGCGCCGCTTGTGTGGCCCGAGGGCGTCGACCCGCAAGTCGTCCACGGCGCGGCGAGCGCTGTCGGCGGCGCGGGGCAGGGCTACGAGGGGGACATGGTCGACAACGCCGAGCGCTATGCGCGCCTCGTCGTCGCGCTCGGCCGGCACGAGCGTTTCGATGTCATCCACGCTCACGACTGGATGACCTTCCCCGCCGGCCTCTCCATCGCCCGTGTCAGCGGCAAGTCCCTCGTCGTCCACGTCCATTCGACAGAGTTCGACCGCGCCGGAGACCATCCGAACCAGCGCGTCTACGACATCGAACGCCGCGGCATGCACGGGGCGATGCGCGTCATCGCCGTCAGCGAGCTCACCAAGAGCATCTGTGTCCGGCGCTTCGGCGTCGATTCAGCAAAGGTCGCCGTCGTCTACAACGGCGTCGAGAACGACTCCGCCGCCAACAAGGGCGCCGAACGCATCGAGGCCCGCGACAAGATCGTGCTCTTCCTCGGCCGCATCACCATGCAAAAGGGGCCGGAGTACTTCGTCCGCGCGGCCAAGCGCGTGCTGGAGAAAGTCCCCAACACCAAGTTCATCATGGCCGGCAGCGGGAACATGTACACCCGCTCCATCGAGGAGGCCGCCGCCCTCGGCATCGGCCACCGTTTCTCGTTTACCGGCTTCCTCCGCGGCAAGCAGGTCGACGACGTCTTCCGCATGGCCGACTGCTATGTCATGCCCAGCGTCTCCGAGCCCTTCGGCATCGCCCCGCTCGAGGCCATGCGCAACGACACACCGGTGATCATCAGCAAGCAGTCCGGCGTCTCGGAGGTCCTCACCCACGCGCTCAAGGTCGACTTCTGGGACATCGACGACATGGCCAACAAGATCGTCGCCGTCCTCCGCCACCCCCCGCTGAGCCAGACCCTCCGCGAGCACGGATCCTTCGAGCTCCGCAAGCTCACCTGGGACGGCGCGGCGGCCAAGTGCATACAGGCCTACGGCGCGGCCATCGGCGGGCTTGCGACGACCACGCGGTAGTCGCCGGGCATCACGATCTGAATTCACTGTCCATCCGCCGGTGGTGCCCGCCCCGCGGCGTGCGACAATACCGACATGATCGCGCCCCCAGCCGCACGCCCCACCGCAGACGAGATGTTCGCCGCACTCGTCAACCGCGACACCTCCTTCGACGGCGTCTTCGTCGCGGCGATCCGCACCACCGGCATCTTCTGCCGCCCCGGCTGCGGTGCCCGCAAGCCCCTCCGCCAGAACGTCGAGTTCTTCTCTTCCCCTCGCGAAGCCCTGCACGCCGGCTACCGCGCGTGCAAGCGCTGCAACCCCAAGGACGCCCCCGGCACCGCCACCCGCCCCGACTGGGTCGCCCGCCTCATCGACACGATCGAGCAGCGGCGCGACCGGCGCATCCCCGCATCCGAGCTCCGCGCCCTCGGCATCGCGCCCGAGCGCGCCGCCCGCTGGTTCAAGGCCAACTACGGCATGACGTTTCAGGCCTACTGCCGCGCCCGCCGGATAGGAGAAGCCATGAGACTTATCCGCGACGGGACACCGGTCGGCCGCGCCGCCGCGACAACCGGCTATGTATCCGAGAGCGGCTTCCGCGAGGCGTTCGAGCAGGTCTTCGGCGCCGCGCCGACCTCCGCCCGCAAGCCTTCCGACGCGGACACGCCCGTCCGCGAACTCGTCGCCTGTTGGATCGAGACCCCGCTGGGCCCGATGCTCGCCGCCGCGAGCGATACCGGCGTCTCGCTTCTGGAGTTCGTCGACCGCCGCGCCCTCGCCACCCAGATCGCCACGCTCCGCAAGCGCGTCGCGGGCATCGTCCGCCCCGGCTCAAACCGGCACTCGGATCAACTCCAGCGCGAGCTCGCCTCCTATTTCGCCGGCACTTCTTCGCGCTTCACAACGCCGCTCGAAGCGCCCGGAACCGAGTTCCAGGGCCGGGTCTGGGACGCACTCCGCGCCATCCCCAGCGGCCAGACCCGCTCCTACCTCGACATCGCCCGGCAGATCGGCCGCCCCACTGCCACCCGCGCCGTCGCCCGCGCCAACGGCGACAACCGCCTCGCCATCCTTATCCCCTGCCACCGCGTCATCGGCTCCGACGGAACCATGACCGGCTACGGCGGCGGCATCTGGCGCAAAGAGTGGCTGCTCGAGCACGAGCGCACAATGGCCGGCAAGGGTGGGTCGCACCTCTTCGCGGCCGCGACTTCGCCGCAATCCGCCGACGCGTTCAAATCACGCCCATCTTCGACATAATCACCAGCACCGCCACCGCCTTCACAATGAACGTCAGCAAGCCGACGATCACCGCGTCCTCGAGGTCCATGTCGAGGAAGTGCTGCAACAGCCCGATGTAAATGAATCCAACCACGCCGTTCTCCGCCCACCACGGCAGCGGCACGAACGCGAACAACCCGTACCCAACATCCGTGACCGCATAGATCCCTGCCAGCCGCAGTGCGATCAGGTGGATCGGCGCGTCGAACCCGATCCACACCAGGCAACATGTCCAATACACGATCACGCCGATCGGGACGGAAACACCGAGGTACACGAGATAGCCCATCGCCCCGACCGCCGGGTTCCCGCCCATGTGCGAGACATACGCGGCATACGTGATCGTCGAGATAAGCGCGCCGATGATGAACATCAACGCGGGTTGCAAATACGCGTCCCGTGCAACCTTGGCCGAATCCTCCCGATCCCGCTCCCGCCGCGACGGCACAGCGTTCATCGTCCCGCACTCGGGGCACTTGGCTGTCTTCAGTCCGCGCAGGTCATACCCGCACTTCTTGCACTGGATCCGCTTGCCCCGAGGCAAATCCTCCGACTTCGGCGCGTCATCCGGCGTCAGCACACGACCGAGCTGCTTGCTGAAACCGCACCCCACGCACACGACCGCCTGCTCGCTCACCGGGCGGCCGCAGTTGCCGCATGGCGAAGTCTTTGGACTGCTTGGTTCGGGCGCGAGGTCAAAGACATCGAACCCTTCCGGCTCCGGCGTGGTCGGTTCAGGCGCGTGTAACGACGGCGTCGCCGCCGCCTGCGCCGGCCGCGCGGCCTTCAACTGGTTCACGCACGGCTGGCACGTGTACCGCCCATGCTGATCCTTCACCCGCGGCTTGCCCGCGCAATCCGTCCCACAGCGAACACACACTTTGGCCGGTGCCGGCAATGGCGAAGTGGACATCACTTACCTCCCAGAGATCTCGAATGACCCTTGCCGCGAAGAATACCACATTCGGCAACGGGACTTCCTGTACCATCTCGACATGGCCAGCCAGAAGCTCGCGGCACGCCGCGTTGTACCTATCGTCTTCGGAATCATGGCGGTCGCGATGACATCCTTGCTGCTCTATGCATGCAACGGTGGCGGCCGAGATCGACTCGTCGAGGTCTTCGACAACGGACCCGTCGGCGGTCCTCGGGGACCCAGCGAGGGGTACATCTGGGTTCGGGAGAACGACCTGCCACCGCCCGGCAAAGCCTGGGCACCGGCCGATCCCGCCACTCTCACGCCCGAGCAAAAGAAGAGGATCCGATGAACGAGCCGGGTCTTGTTACCGATCCTGCCCCGGCAACGCGCGTTCCCGCGCCGATGCCCTGTCTGCGCTGCCGCTACGAAGTCGGCGGGATGGCGGCTGATCAGCGCTGCCCGGAGTGCGGCACCGAGATCGCAACCACGTCCGCTTCGATCGCTGGCGCTGGATCGACGACGCTTACCCATCTCCGCCGCGGCCTTGGCCGTATCGGCATCGCGATGATCGGCGGGATCCTCTGGCTCGTGCTTGGACAAATGTTCGTGCTGTACGTCGCCATGAGCGGCATGTGGTTCATGGACATAGGGCCGAGTATCTACGCCCTCATGCACCTGACGGTCGGCGTTATCTCCTGCACATTCACGCTGCTCTCGCTCTTCGGCTGGTCTGCCGCGATGCGGGGCGTTGAGCAGGTCTATCCCGCTCGTGCGAAACGTGCGGCCGCGATCCGCGCGCTGTCACGCATCTACACCGCGATGTACATCGGCAGCGGCATTGGAATAGCTGCTGTCACGACGCTGTCGTTCGAGAGCGACCTCTCCGAGATTTGCATGTCGGCTTTGGTCGCCGCGACCATGCTGCTGTGGTCTGTGCGTACGGCCCTCGGCTTTGGCCTGCTGAACGAACTGTGCGCCTCTCTCGGCGCTGTCGCGACCAGCCGCTGCATGCGCATGGCGACCTGGGGAGCGATCGCGCTTCCCGTGATCCTCATCGGACTGACGATCGGCGGCGTATTGCTTGAACTGGGAACGATCGCCGGCATGCACCCCGAACTAGTCATGAGCATCATCGCGTTCTCGCTGACCGCCGCCATCATCGTGCTGGGCTCGACGGCGTTCATTCTTCGGGGCAAGCTTCGACTGTTCTGGCGTGCGGCACGGGCACGTGAGCAAGCGCAGACCGCCGCCTGACGGTGCTCCGGTGTCCGGCCGTCCGACCCTACCGTTCCGCCATGGAAATCGCCGTCATCATCCCCGCCGCGGGCAGCTCCCGCCGCTATCAGGAGGGCCAGGCCCTCGCCTCGCCCCGCAGCAAGCTCGATGAGGACCTCGGCGGCCGCCCCGTGCTGCACCGCACGGTTGAACTGTTCACCAAGCACGACAGCGTCGCCCATGTCATCGTCGCCGGCCCGGCCGACGACACCGCCTTCGAGCAGTTCAAGACCCGCCACGCCGACAAGCTCGGCCTCTTCGGTGTGAAGATCTGCAAAGGCGGCATCACGCACCGCTATGAGAGCGTGCGCAACGCCCTCGCCCTTGTCCCAGACTCCGCCACGCACATCGCCGTCCACGATGCCGCGCGGCCGTGCGCCTCGCTCGAACTCATCGACCGCGTCTTCGACGGCGCCGCCGCCGGTCACACAGCTGTCGTCCCCGGCGTCCCCGTCGCCGACACGCTCAAACGCGTAGGCGAGGAAGTCGCGGCCAAGGCCGACGACCCGGTCGCCGCCATCCTCGGCGCCGACACCTCCGCCGCCAAGGCGCACGTCGTCACCGAGACCGTCAGCCGCGAAGGGTTGATGAGCATCCAGACTCCGCAGATGTTCGAGGCGGAGCTGTTCCGCCGCGCCTACGCCCAGAAGAACCTTGAGTCGACCGACGATGCGCAACTCGTCGAGCGGCTCGGCGAGACGGTTGTCGTCGTGCAGGGCGAATCGAGCAATATCAAGATCACCCGCGCCGCCGACCTCGCCATCGCCCGCGCCGTCCTCGGTGTGCGACCGCCCGCCGAGCGCGATGTAATGAAGCGGTTCTGACGCGCTCCCGGGGCGCCGGGAGACTACCGTTGCGAGCGCGGCACGGGGAACGGGGCCGCGGCGATGGGGAAAGGCGGGGCCGGAGCACAGCCGTTGGGCGGGATGTACAAGATCGCGTTGAAGATGCTCCTGCGGGACCGCGGGAAGTATCTTGCGCTGGTCTGCGGCCTCTCGTTCGCCACGCTGCTCATCGCCCAGCAGGGCTCGATCTTCCTCGGCCTCGTCCTCCGTTCGACCGGTGTGCTGCAGAACGTCGGCCAGCCTGACCTTTGGGTGGTCGACCCGAGCACGCGCTACATCCTCGAGACCCGCCCGGTGAGCGACCAGTTCGTGGGCCGCGTGCGCAGCGTCCCCGGCGTTGCCTGGGCCGAGCCGATGTTCAGCAACTTCTCGAACGTCGAGTTTCAGGACGGCACCTTCAAACGCGTGCAGCTCATCGGCATCGACCGCACGACCCTCATCGGCCAGCCGCCCGAGATGGTCGAAGGCTCGCTTCTCGACCTTCGCGCACCCGACACCGTGCTCGTGGAAGAGTCCTCGCGCGAGAAGCTGAACAACGCAAAGATCGGCGACGTCCTCCGCCTGAACGACAAGCGGGCGGTGATCGTCGGCTTCTGCCGCGCCCGGCTCGGGTTCGAGTCCAACGCGATCGTCTACACGACGTTCGACAACGCCGTTCGCTTCACGCCGGTCGGGCGCGAGCGCGTCACGTTCATCTTGGTCGGCGTGAAAGAGGGCTTCGACCGGCTCCAGGTCGCCGCGGACATCAACCGTTTCACGGGCCTTGGCGCGTTCACACCCGAGGAGATGGCCCGCCGCACCATCGGCTTCATCCTCTACGAGACCGGCATCGGCATCAACTTCGGCATCACCGTGCTGCTGGGCTTCGTCGTCGGCCTCGCCGTCACCGCGGCAATTTTCTACCAGTTCACGCTCGAGAACCTGCGACACTTCGCGGTCCTCAAGGCCATGGGCACACGCAACATCGTGCTCGTCAAGATGGTCCTGCTGCAGGCCGTGGTCGTCGGGCTCATCGGCTTCGGCATCGGCTGCGGCCCCGCGGGGGTCTTCACCATCCTGGGCCGCAAGCCCGGCGCCGAGCTTTCCCCGCACTTCCCGTGGCAACTGCTCCTCCTCACGCTTGTCGGCATGATGGTCTGCATCGGTCTCGGCAGCCTGCTGAGCCTGCGACGAGTGATCACCCTCGAGCCCGCGGTGGTGTTCAAATGAGCGTGATCGCCGCCGACGCATTGACGCACACCACCAACGCGGGCCAAGAGCTCGCGGTCGAGCTGCGCGGCGTCACCAAGAGCTACGGCTCCGGCTCGACGACCGTGCACGCGCTCCGCGGCGTCGATCTCGAGGTCAAGAAGAGCGAGCTGATCATGCTCGTCGGCCCCTCTGGCTGCGGCAAGACCACGCTCGTCTCGATCATCTCCGGAGTCCTCGCGGCGGACGCCGGAATCGCCAAGCTCTTCGGTGTGAACTGGGGAGACC
>JAEYNG010000358.1 GCA_023412695.1 Planctomycetota bacterium
TGCCCGCCATCGAGTTCACCGAGTCGGTCAGATCCTTCCACGTACCGGCGACGCCCTTCACGTCCGCCTGCCCACCCAGCTTGCCTTCTGTACCCACCTCGCGGGCCACACGCGTCACTTCCGACGCGAACGAGCTGAGCTGATCCACCATCGTGTTGATGGTGTTCTTGAGTTCCAGGATCTCACCCTTCACGTCAACCGTGATCTTGCGCGACAGGTCGCCATTGGCCACGGCCGTTGTCACCGCGGCGATATTGCGCACCTGGCTCGTCAGGTTCGACGCCATGAAGTTCACCGAGTCGGTGAGGTCCTTCCACGTGCCCGCCACGCCACGCACATCCGCCTGACCGCCCAGCTTTCCTTCCGTGCCCACTTCGCGCGCCACGCGCGTCACTTCCGATGCAAACGAGTTCAACTGGTCCACCATCGTGTTGATGGTGTCCTTCAGCTCGAGGATCTCCCCCTTCACATCCACCGTGATCTTCTTCGACAGGTCGCCGTTCGCCACCGCGGTTGTCACCTGCGCGATGTTGCGCACCTGGCTGGTCAGGTTGCCCGCCATCAGGTTCACCGAGTCGGTCAGGTCCTTCCACGTGCCCGCGACGCCCTTCACGTCCGCCTGACCGCCGAGCTTTCCTTCCGTGCCCACCTCGCGGGCCACACGCGTCACTTCCGCCGCGAACGAGCGGAGCTGGTCCACCATTGTGTTCGTGGTGCCCTTAAGCTCGAGGAACTCGCCCTTCACGTCCACCGTGATCTTCTTCGACAGGTCGCCGTTCGCGACCGCCGTCGTCACCTCGGCAATGTTGCGCACCTGGGCCGTCAGGTTGCCCGCCATCGAGTTCACCGAGTCGGTCAGGTCCTTCCACGTGCCGGCGACGCCCTTCACCTTCGCCTGACCGCCGAGCTTGCCTTCCGTGCCCACCTCGCGGGCCACGCGGGTCACTTCCGCCGCGAACGAACCGAGCTGCTGCACCATCTTATTGATGGTCTTGGCGGTGCGGAGGAACTCGCCCTTCAGCGGCCGCTCCTCGATCTCCAGCGCGATCGTCTGCGAGAGGTCACCCTGCGCCACCGCGCCGATCACGCGCGCCGTCTCGCTGATCGGGTGCACGAGGTCGTCGATCAGCCCGTTCACCGCGTCGAGCGATTGCTTCCACGTCCCGCGCGCGTTCGCCACCGACCCGCGCTGCGCCAGCCGCCCCTCCTTGCCCACCGCCACACTCAGCCGCTCGAGCTCGTGCGTCATCTGCTCGTTGAGCTCGGCGATCTGGTTGAAGACGTCTGCAACCTTCCCCGGGACACCGGTCAGGTCCATCGGGAGCCGGACCGACGGCTTCCCGTCCCGCAGCGCAGTGAGCGCCGCGAGGAGGTCCGCCATGGAGATCGAGCTATCGGTGTGGTTCGCCGGTCCTGACGACAACACTGCCTGCATGACCCGCTCCCTGTGTCAATGCGTTGGCCCCGCCCCGGATTGTCTTCGGCGCAAACAGCTCCCCCGCCCTTTGGCCGGGAAGACATCGATCCACTCAGTTGCGTGCATAGTGAAAGCGGGCGCACTGAACGCGTCATGAACCCGTAATGAAAGCACTTTCATGTACCGCCCTGCAGCAATCCTCTACGCTTCTCAATCCAATGTCCTCACTTACGCACCGGCGACGACTTTGCCCCGCGATCTGGTGGCTTGCGCCCTTTGTCTGCTCCGCCGCCGCCTCTGCACAGCCACTCATCGCCGGTTTCACCCTCGATCGAGGCGGCATCAGCGCCATCGACACCGATGCCGGGTGGCTCACCCAGCTCCGCGCCGCCATCGTCGCGGAGTATGCGTCCGCTGAGTTCCTTGGACTCTCGACCCTCACATCCGGGGGCCTCCAAGGCGCAGACGTTGTCCTTCTCTCGGCCGCGTTCTCCGGCGGCGTGCCGATCTCACCGCTCACCGCGTCCGAACGCGACGCCCTCCGCAGCTTCGTCCTTGGCGGTGGCTCGGCCATCCTCCTCGTCGATGCCGATTCACCGCCCGGCTGGGACGCCGCGAACGAGAGCCTCATCGACGCGTTCGGCTTCGATGTCACCGGCACTCTCAACGGCACGCTCACCGTCGATCTCACGATCGCCTCCTCACCTATCTCCGCTGGACGCTTCGGCTCACCGGCCGCGCTGCAGTTCACCACTGGCGGGCGCATCGACCTCCTCGGGCCCGGAGCTCAAGCCGTCGGTGTCTACGCCGGCACTGCGCACACCGCCGTCGCCTACATCCCAAAGGGCGCCCTCGGCCCCGGCAGCGACCTCGTCGCCGTCTTCGCCGACACCATGTTCATCACCGATGGCTTCCTCACGCCCCCGCACCGCGCCGCGATCCTCAATCTCATCGGCGAGGCCTACCAGGGCGCGTGCCGCGCAGACTTCAACCAGTCCGGCACGACCGATGTCCCCGACATCTTCGCCTTCCTCAGTGCATGGTTCGCTGGCGACATCGCACGCGCAAACTACAACGGCGACGCGTTCCTGAACACCGCCGACCTCTTCGCCTTCCTCGCCGACTGGTTCGCCGGCTGCTGAGCCGCTCACTCAAACCGTACGGACAGCCCGATCGCCACCGCCGCAGGGATCGCCGCGGCCAGCACCACCAGCGCCGCGCTCATCCGCGGCTTCAAAATCGGCGTCAACGTTGCATCGGCCACTAGCGCAAGCACCGGGCACAACGCGAAGATCGCCGCGCTCACCGGCTTGAGCTCGCTGTACGTATACCCCACCACCACCGTTGCCCCGAGCACACACGCCGCGCACATGATCCCCGCCGTGCCGATCGCCACGCCCTTCCGCAGCGCGCAGATCAACACCGCGATCGCCCCCGCGGGCACAAGCGACCACGCCATGAACCCGAGCTTGGAGCTCCCCGAGCCCATCATCGACGCGCCGATCGCCAGCGCCATCCC
>JAEYNG010000365.1 GCA_023412695.1 Planctomycetota bacterium
TTCTTGAGGTAGCCGAGCAGGAAGTCGATGTTCAGGCTGCGCTCGTGGGCTTCGTCGATGATGAGCGTGTCGTAGTGCGCCAGCAAACGATCGCCCTGCGTCTCGGCGAGCAGGATGCCGTCGGTCATCACTTTGACATACGGCGTGCTGTGCTGGCGGAACTGGGCATCCGTTCCGCTGCCGCCGCGGGAGCGACGCCCTTGGCCGGAGAGGTCCGTGAAACGGACCTTGTAGCCGACGCCGTTGCCGATCTGGAGGCCGAGTTCCTCGGCGATGCGTGCGGCGACCGAGCGGGCGGCGATTCGGCGGGGCTGGGTGTGGCCGATGATCCCCTGTCGTCCGCGGCCAGCTTCGAGGCAGAGCTTGGGCAACTGGGTCGTCTTACCGGAACCGGTTTCGCCGCAGACAACAACGACCTGGTGCTCTCGGATGGCCTTTAGGATGTCGTCGCGGCGTTGGACGCCGGGGAGGTCGGGCGGGTAATCGGGGCGCGGAGCGTGGGCCTCGCGGTCCTCAATACGGGCGACGGCGCGGGCGAGCTCGTCATACCACGCGGTGGGCGGAGAGTTTGGGTGCTGGGCGACGAGGCCGCGGGCCCGCGCGCGGAGGCGGTACCAATCGACCAGCATGATGCGGTCGAGGTCGCGGCGGAGGGCGGGATCGCGCAGCCAGTGGGACACCGAGAAGCTTATTCACAGAACAGCAAGCCAACGCGGTTCTCGCTATTGTCCCCGCGCAGGAGGATGAAGTGATCATCAGTCGCGAGCTTCCGGCCAACTACGAGTTCGAGGCGCTGACGGAAAGCCCGCAGCCAGAGCGGTTGCCGCATTACTACTTCCCGGGCGCGAGTCTGAAGGGCGGGCGAGACGGAATACTCATTCGAGTCACACCCCGGGACGAGGAACCGTGGATCGGCACGTTCGAGTTTGGGAGTTGCGGCCTATCGGGGCTCTTCTGCACGCCAGATCCGGACCAACTGCTCGTCGTGTCACGAGGTGCTGCATACCTCGTCGGTGCTGCAACTCCCGCTGACTCAGACCAGCTTCCCATATTTCACATCACGGATGTGCGAACTCTGCTCCAACCTGGACTGATCATCATCGCCGATCACACAGACCTGTATGCCTATGGCCGCGCAGGACTCATATGGAAGACTGATCGCCTCTGCCTGGATGACCTTACTATTCTCGAAATCACCGACACCGTTATTCGCGGCGAAGGCCGTGAACGCGAGCTCTTTGGCTCGGACCCATTCGAAGTCCGCCTGAGCGACGGCGACCGCAACGGCGGCCTGCCCGCGGATTTCTAAAGCCCCCGAGGCTGACCGGCGGCTATTTCGCCGCCTTCAGCGCGTGTTCCAGGTCCGCGATCAGGTCGTCGCAGTTCTCGATGCCGCAGCTCAGACGGATCAGCGTGTCACTGATGCCCAGCACCTTCCGCTGGTCGGCCGGGACGCTCGCGTGGGTCATGATCGCCGGGTGATCGACGAGCGACTCGACGCCGCCGAGGCTCTCGGCCAGCGCGAAGACGCGGACGTTCTCGAGGAACTTGCGGGCCTCGGGCAGGCCGCCCTTCATGAAGAACGTGATCATGCCCGTGAAGCCCTTCATCTGCTTCCTGGCGAGGGCGTGCTGCGGGTGGCTGGGGAGGCCGGGGTAGATCACGCGTTCGACCATCGGGTGCTTTTCGAGCCACTCGGCGACGCGCTGGCCGGTGGCGTTGTGCCGCTCCATGCGGACGGCGAGAGTCTTGATGCCGCGGAGCACCATGTAGGAATCGAACGGCCCGAGCACCGCGCCGACGGCGTTCTGGTGGAAGCGGACTTTCTGTGCGTGCTCGAGACTCTTGCAGACGAGCAGGCCTGCGACGGCGTCGGAGTGGCCGCCGAGGTACTTGGTCGCCGAGTGCATGACCATGTCGAAGCCGTATTCAAGCGGCCGCTGGTTATACGGCGAGGCGAAGGTGTTGTCGCAGACGAGGACGGCCTGTGGGGACTTCTCGCGCGCGAGCTTGGCCGCGGCGGCGAGGTCGACGATCTTCAGCGTTGGGTTCGTCGGCGTTTCGACCCAGACAAGCTTCGTCTTGGCGGTGAGCGCCTCGGCGAGCTTGTTAAGGTCGGTCATGTCAACGTACTTGATCTTCAGGCCCTGCGAGCGTGCGGCGACGCGGGAGAAGAGGCGGTTGGTGCCGCCGTAGACGTCGTCCATGCAGACCACTTCATCGCCGGCATCGAGGAGCTCGAGCACGGTCGTCGTCGCGGCGAGGCCGGAGGCAAAGGCGAAGCCGCCGCAGGACGGGTCCTGCTCTTCATCGATCGGCGAGCCCTCGAGCTTAGCGATCATCCGCTCGAGCGCGTAGCGCGTCGGGTTATGGGAGCGCGAATACTCGAAGCCCGCGTGCTCACCGGGGGAACGCTGGGCGTAGGTCGAGGCGACGGAGATCGGCGGCATGACCGCCCCGGTGACGGGGTCGGGGTGCTGGCCGGCGTGGATGACCTGGGTGTCGAAGTTGTCGGAGTGGTGCATGGGGGTGATCTTTGGCGCGGGACGCGTACGCCTCAAACTTCAGCCAGAATCGGCCTGACTCCAATCGACGGCCTCGGCCAGTTGCGGTATCAGTGTACAAAGGAGCACACTCCCCGCCGCGAGCGATAAATGCTGTTGGACTCCGAGATTGCCCGCCGTGCGGGTCGAAGCTTCGCTGAACCATTGTGAATCGCACTTCTGACCGCCAACCCAAGCCAAAGGACACTCGATCGGCTCGGCCAAGCCGGGAAGCTCGACGAGCAGGCAATCGACGGTGGCCTGCGGCCGCGAGTTGAGAATCAGCGATTCCTCAGCGGCACTGTCACTGACCGCGATTCTTGACGGCCCCGAATCGCGATAGTCAAATGTAGCGCGAACATCTTGGAACCTCACACGTCCGCAGCGACCACGTATGGAGAAGCGAAGACCGGTCGGTTCCGGTGAGCGCAGGGATGCGCAAATGGTCCCGTTCCTCTTTATCCATCGTCCTGCAAGTTCGGCGACAACAGGGTTTGAACGGTGGGAGAACGCCCGCGTCGGGGACAGCACCGCCTGGCGGATAACCACGCGCAGACGATGATCGCATCCGGCGTCAGCACGCCAGACATACCAACTGAATCGCAGCCGGCTGTCAGCGGTTCGAACAAGGAACTGCGCCGGGTCGAGTTCCACGCCTCACCGCACCAACTGTCCGCGCAAATAGTTGATCATGTCGATCTTCGTGATCAGGCCGTAGTACGTGCCGTCGCGGCCGACGACGATCGCCACGCGGTCGGCGCGGAAGATCGGCACCAGCGCGCTGACCGGGGCCTCGGGCACGATCGTCTCGAGCCGGCGGGTCATGAAGTCCGACACGGGCTTGTCGAAGCCGCTGGAGTCGTGCGTCACGGCGAGCAGGATGTCCCCCTCGTCAATGATCCCCGCGACGCGGTCCTGCTCGTCCATCACGACCATCTGCGAGACGCCGTACATCTGCATCCGCTTGATGGCCTGGCGGATCGGGTCGCCGGAGCGGAGCGTGTGGTCCTCGTGCTGTTGGTGGCGGCGAGCGATGAGGTCGCGCAGGTCGTTGAAGTGCTCGCGCTGGATGAAGCCGTTGTCGATCATCCAGAAGTCGTTGAACATTTTCGAGAGGTACTTCGCGCCGCTGTCGCAGACAAAGGTCAGCACGTTCATCGGCTGGGTCTGCCGGCGTGCATACGTGATCGCCGCGGAGACCAGGCACCCGGTGCTCGAGCCGGCGAGGACGCCCTCGATGCGCAGCAGGTCGCGGGCGGCGTGGAACGCCTCGCCGTCGGTCACGCTGATCGCCTCGGAGACGAGGTCTAGATCGCAGAACTTCGGGACAAAGTCCTCGCCCATGCCTTCGACGAGCCACGAGCCGGGGGTGATCTTCTTCCCCTCGTTCTTGAGCGGCGCGAGAATCGATCCCGCCGGATCGGCGAGGACGATCTTGACCGGCTTGCCGCCCTTGGCGGCCCGCTCGTTGAAATACTCGCCGAGGCCCGCGAGCGTGCCGCTGGAGCCGACGCCGACAACGACCGCGTCGACGCCGCCGACGCTCGCCATCTGCTCCTCGATCTCCGGGCCGGTCGTTTCGTAGTGCGCTCGCGGGTTGTCCGGGTTGTTGAACTGGTCGACGTACAGCGAGTTGGGGATCTGCTTTGCCAGCCGCGCGGCAAGGTCCTGGTAGTACTCGGGGTGGCCCTTCTCGACGTCGGAGCGGGTAAGGATGACCTCCGCGCCCATCGCACGGAGGTGTTGGATCTTCTCCTGCGACATCTTGTCGGGCATGACGACCTTGAGCTTGTACCCCTTCTGCCCAGCGACGTGCGCAAGGCCAAGGCCCGTGTTGCCGGCGGTCGCCTCGACGATCGTCGGGCGCGGATCGGCGCCGGGCTTAAGTCGGCCGTCCTTTTCCGCGGCCTCGATCATCGACAGGCCGATGCG
>JAEYNG010000416.1 GCA_023412695.1 Planctomycetota bacterium
CCCTCGGTCCCAGAACAGTCGCCACCCTATGTGGCTGTGCGCTCGCCAGCACAAGCTACGTCCTCGGCGCAACCTGGCTTGAGTCCCCCTGGCTCGGACTTCCCCTCGGTTTGTGGCTCATCGCGGCGGGTATCGGCGGCACTCACCTTTATTCATCCCGTCGCGGCGGAACGGCACCGCGCTTCTCCATCCCCTTCCGTGAGTCCTTCACCGCCGACAACCTCGTCGCCACGATGATGGAACTCTCCGGCGTACCGGCAAGGTCGGTTGAAACCGCCCGCCGCAAGGTCAGGCACCTGACCGATCAAGCCGGCCTGAAGCTCACGCCCAGCGCGCTGCGCATCGGCCTCGACCTCTCTCAGCGCGACTTCGAACGCCTCCGCTCCGCCGGACCGGCGGGCTTGATCCCGAACCTTGCCATCGAGTGGGTCCGCGCCGAGGCAGGCCTCCTTGCGGACGCCCCGCGCCAGGCACTCGATTTCGACGCCTTGCTCCGCCGCGAGCCCGAATCCCGCGGCCAGTCCTCCCCCGCCGCCGGCGAAGCGCACCTGTTCCTCCCCGAGTTTCCTAACCAGCCGGCCGCGTGGTGTGACTGGTCCGCACCGGCGCAGCCCGGCTACGCCACCACGTTCCCGACGCGCGTCGACCCCTCGTCCATTCGCCTCGACGGCATCGACTTCGCCGACCCGCTGCACGCCCGTCTCGCCGCTGACCTCATCGTCGCCGCCGCGACGCTCTCCGCCACACCCTCGCGCCGCCCCGGCGGTCTGCGCTCGGTGATCCGTGGCCTTGCGCACACCGGCGGCATGCTCGACGAGCAGCTCGCCCGCTCCGCCACCGAGGTCGCGATGATCCGCCTCGGCGCGACGCTCGACGATCTCAACGCGGCCGTCAAACGTCGGGAAACACGCCTGCCCGGCGCAGCGAAGACCGCCGCCCGTGCGCTCTCGGCCTGGACCACCGCCTGGCAGCCCCAGCCGGGCACACCGCCGATCCACCACGAGCGCCACCGCCTCGCCAAGCTCGCCGCGACCATCCTCGCCGACGAGCCCGAGGCCCACCTGCGTCTCGGCGCGGCACAGATCGCCGCCTTCGAAGATCCTTGCGCGATCGCATCCTTCACCACGGCCGCCTCGCTCCTGCGCGAGCAAAGTGCCGCGTGCGATGTCGATCCGCTGGCGTTCATCCAGGCCGAGATCACCCTCGGCGAGCCGAGCGGGCTCACGCTCGGCCGCGTCGCCGCGGGTCTCTGCCTGCTGTGGGCGACCACGCCGCGCGAAAGCCATGCATACCTGCGCGACGATGTGCTCGACGACCTGCAACACTCGGGCTGGCTGGAGAACCGCGAGCAGGACCGCAAGCTCCTCGCGGACATCCTCGACGAGCTCGCGCGCCTCGACACTGGCGAAACCCGCCGCGCCGAAGCCGCCTGACCCCGCGCCCGCCTATCCCTGCACATCGAGCCGCGGCCGCTCTTCGGGCCGCTTGCCGTCCGGCCGGTAGTGGTCCTGCCGCTCGCGGTCGTCCGCGGTCTCCTGGTCCGTGTTCCCCTTGAGGTTCCGGACCGCTTCATCAGACTGGGTCTGGTTCAGCTCGACCTCGTCCTCGCCACGACGCAACTGCTCGGCTTTGGTCTTGCGAACCGGCGGGCGCGCACGCTCGATATCCCGCGCGGCCTTGTGCTCGGCCTGCGACACCCCCGCCACCGACTGCGCCACGCTCGTGCCCATGGTGCTCATGTGGCTCGCATCGGCACCGCGTCCGCGGCGGGATCAATCGCCGCTGAAAATCGTGCGTTATAGGGCCTGTTCCCCGCGAAATACCCTCTTACAGGCCCACCGTGTTCACACCGCAATCGACGTAGATCGTCTCGCCGCTCACCCCCGACGCCAGCGGGCTGGCGAGGTACACCGCCGTACGGCCGACATCCTCGCCCTCGACGTTCCGCCGCAGCGGCGCACGCTTGGGCACGGCCTCCTCCATCTCGCTCACGCCCCCCACCGCCGACGACGCGAGCGTCCGGAGGTACCCGCCCGAGATCACGTTCACGCGGATGTTGTCCGCACCGAGCTCCCACGCGAGATACCGGGCCGACGCCTCGAGCGCGGCCTTCGCCACGCCCATCACGTTGTACCCCGGCACGACCTTCTCCGCGCCGTAGTACGACATCGCCATCACGCTCGCCCCGCCGTTCGCTGCGCCACGCGCCAGCATCGGCCGCGCACGCCGGGCCATTCCGACCAGCGTGTACGCAGAGACGTCGATCGCCGACAGATACGCGGCGCGGGGGGTCTCCACGAACTTCCCAGGCGCAAGCCACTCGCGGTCCGCGAACGCGATCGAGTGCACAAGGAAGTGCATCGCCTCGAACGACTCGGCGTACTTCGCGAACGCCGCATCCATGTCGTCGTCCTTCCCCGCGTCCATCGGGAACAGCCAAGGATCGCTCACGCCGAGTTCTTCCACCGCCCTGCGAGTCCGCCGCTCGTTCTTCTCACCCGGCAGGTGCGTGAACCCGCACCGCGCGCCGGCCTCGATCATCGCCTTGGCGATGTGCCACGCGTACGACCGGTCGTTCGCGATCCCGACGATCAGCCCCGTCCGTCCTTCAAGCAGCTTCATCAATAGCACTCCACGCTCACGCGATCGTCGGAATCCACGCCGCCAGCAGGTCCCGCGCCGCCGCGAGATCGTTCAGATCGATCATCTCCGTCACGGTATGGATGTACCGCGTCCCAACCGTCACGCCCACCGCCCGCGCGCCCGCGCGGGCCTGCTGCGCCGCCGCGCCGTCCTGCCCGCCCCGTGCAAGGATCGACCGCTGCACCGGGATCTTCTTCTTCTGCGCCACCTCGTCGAGCTCGCGGATCAATCGGTAGTCGGAGATGAACGACGAGTCCATCACATGCAGCACCGCGCCGCGCCCATGGACGCTCACCGACTCGTCATCCGGCACGCCCGGCGTGTCGCACGCGAGCGTGACATCGATGCCGATCCCGATGTCCGGCTCCACGCCGAAGCTCGACGTGTGCGCCCCGCGCAGACCGACCTCTTCCTGCACCGTGAACGCGACATAGAGCTCGCAATCGTGCCCCGCGCCCGCCTGCTCCATCGCCCGCGCTGTCTCGATCCCGAGCCAGCACGCGACGCGATTATCAAGCGCCTTGCTCACGAACTTCTCGCCGACCTCGATCGCCGGCTCGTCCATGACGACGTAGTCCCCGATC
>JAEYNG010000456.1 GCA_023412695.1 Planctomycetota bacterium
GCCGTACTCCGCGGCCAAGGCGGGCTCGGACATGGTCGCGTTGGCCTACCACCGCACCCACAAGCTCGACGTGGTCGTCACCCGGGGCTCGAACAACTACGGGCCCTACCAGTTCCCGGAGAAGGTCATCCCGCTCTTCGTCACCAATCTCATCGAGGGCCAGCAGGTGCCGCTCTACGGCGATGGCCGCAACATCCGCGACTGGCTGCACGTCGAGGATCATTGCGAGGCGGTGCTCGCGGTGCTGGAGAAGGGTAAATCCGGCGAGGTCTACAACATCGGCGGCAACAACGAGCGCTCGAACCTCGAACTCACGCACACGATCCTCACGCTCATGGGCAAGGGCGAGGAGATGATCCGCTACGTCGCGGACCGGCCGGGCCACGACCGGCGCTACGCGATCGACGGCGGCAAGATCGAGCGCGAGCTGGGCTGGAAGCCGTCGCGCTCGGCCTGGCCCGACGCCCTCGCCGCGACGATCGAGTGGTACCGCGCGAACCAGGACTGGTGGAAGCGTGTCAAGAGCGGCGCGTACCGCGAGTACTACGAGCAGCAGTACGGCGGCAAGCGCTGATCGTCCGTAGCGATCTCACGAATCAAACAGCGAGCCCGATGCGGGTTTCTGCACCACGGGCTGCACCGGCTCCACGAGCGACGGATCATCGTTCCGCGGCGAGTTCACGCGCGTGCTCACCGGATGCGCAGTCAGCACGCCATCGGACGCAGGGACGAGTAGCCCGTCGTCCGGCGCGTCGAGCCACCCCTTTGCACGCTCGGGCTCGAGCACCACGGGCATCCGGTCGTGCATCGCCGACATGAACTCGTTGGCGCCCGTCGTCAGCACCGTGAACGTCTCGCCCTTGTCGTTCGATTCATACAGCCCGGCAAACAGCAGCGGCCGCCCATCGGCCCGCGTGATGTACCACGGCTGCTTGGCCTTCTCCCCGAGCTTCTGCCATTCATAGAACCCTGACGCGGGGACGATGCAGCGGCGCTGCTTGAACGCAGATCGAAACATCGGCAGCCCTGCCGCTGTCTCGGACCGGGCGTTGCACGGCCCGGCCTTCTGTGCCCACGCGGGCATGATCCCCCACTTCATCTCCACCAGGTCCGGCTCGCCCGCGGCGGTCTGGGTCAGCACCAGCGCATCCTGCGTCGGCGCAATGTTGAACCGATTGCGCCGCGTCGCGGCCCGCCGCGCCTCGATCCGCTCCCAGAACCCCGGCGGCAGCGCGGCCCCGTGATAGATGAGGTTCATCAGGAGCGTGAGCTCGTGGTTCGTGTACATCGCGGTGAAGCGGCCGCACATACTCACAGGGTATCGGGCGGGAGAACGGCCGGAACGGCGATATGATCCGTCCGCGGCGGGGCCCAAGCCCGCGGCCGCACACCCCCGGTGGGGTGGCAGAGTGGTCGAATGCGCCGGTCTTGAAAACCGGTAGCGGCTTTATGTCGCTCGGGGGTTCGAATCCCCCCCCCACCGCTTGCTGTTCAGGCCTCGGGGCTTGCCGACGTCGCGGGCTCCGCCGGGCCCGGCTCGGCCGGAGTCGGTCCCGTCGCGGCCGGCGCAAGCTCGTTCATCTTCTTCACGGTCTTGTAGTACGACCACAGGCTGAGCGGGAGCGTGAGCAGGTAGACGCCCGCGATGCTCGCGATCGCGAGCCAGAAATCCTTTGCGGCGAGCACAAACCAGAGCCCCACAGCAATCATGAGCGGGAAGACCAGCGGCCGGCTGATCCGCACTTTCTTGAACGAGAACATCGGCTGGCGGCTCACCATCAGCCACGCGATCGCGAACGTGTAGCCGACGATCGCGAGCGTCGGCGGCGCACTGCCGACCAGGTTCGAGAGCGTCAGCATCACCGGGATCAGCACCGCCGCCGCCGCCGCCGGCGTCGGCATCCCCACAAAGAACTTGCTCGCCAGCGGCGAGGGCTTGATCGGGTTGCCCGCGCTGTCGGTCTTCGGAACCTCCGCCGCGGCCGTGAACCGTGCGAGCCGCAGCGCGCTGCACAGCGCAAACAGCAGGATCGCCGCGAGGATCAACGCCTCAATGCCCTTGTTCAGCGGTTGCAGGTCCGGCCGGCGGAGCATCCACTGGTGCAGCAGCACCGCCGGCGCAACGCCAAAGCACAGAAAGTCCGACAACGAATCGAGCACGGTGCCGAACTTCGATGATGCTCGCAGCAGCCGCGCCGCGCGGCCGTCGAGCATGTCGAACACCGCGGCGACCATGATCGCCGCCACCGCGCGGTCGAAGTCCGGGCCGCCGGGCGCGCCCTCCGCGGCCGACATCGCCGGCTTGAGCGTGAAGTGGATCGACACCAGCCCGCTGCACAACCCCATGGTCGTCAGCAGGTTCGGCACGATCAGCCGGAGCGGCACATCGCGCTGACGGGATGGGTAGCGGATGAACATGGTCAGCGTGCTCCTGCCGTTGCGGCCGCGGCCGGCGATAGCGTCGCCTGCGACGCGACCGGAATGTTCGCGACGATCGTCTCGCCGGCGACCATCCGGTCGCCCACCTTGACGCGCGACTCGACGCCCGGCGGCAGGTAGACATCCACGCGCGATCCGAAGCGGATGAGTCCGAAGCGCTCGCCCGCACGGTACCGCTCGCCCGTCTTGGCGCGGCACACGATGCGGCGGGCGATCAGCCCGGCGATCTGCACAAACCCAATCACAAGTCCGTCGTCGCGGCGAATGGTCAGTCCGCACCGCTCGTTGTGCTCGCTCGCCTTGTCCAGCGAGGCGTTGAAGAACTTGCCCGGGCGATACTCGATGCGCTCGATCGCCCCCGCGACAGGCGTCCGGTTCACATGGACGTTGAAGACATTCATGAACACGCTGACCCGCGTTGAGGCAGGGTCGAGCCCCAGTTCGGCCGGCGGGGGCGTCGCGCCCACAAAGCAGCACACCCCGTCCGCCGGGCAGATGATCGCGTCCGGCTCCTGCGGGACGGACCGGGCCGGGTCACGGAAGAACCAGATGGACCACAGCGCCAGGGGAAGGGTGATCATCGAGGCCAGGCCCCCGACGAGAGGTCCGAAAACCGCCG
>JAEYNG010000457.1 GCA_023412695.1 Planctomycetota bacterium
CGCAAGGAGAGCGCGATGCTCAAGTTCCTCCGGAAGTACAGCCAGTGGATCCTGGTCATCGGCGGCACGCTGCTGATGATCGCCTTCCTGTTGCCGACGACGCTGCAGGAGCTCGGGCGGCAGCCGCTCTTCACGACGGTGATGACGATCGACGGCGACCGCATCGGCGCGGAGGAGTATCAGCAGGCGATCCGCGAGCACCAGGCGATGGACCGCCTGACGCTCGGCACGCTGCCGATGATCAGCAACGTCGAGAACACGGATCACTGGCTGCTGCTGGTCCATGAGGCGGAGCGCGGCGGATACGTCGCGGGCCACGCAGAGGGCGTGGAGTTTCTGCCGGACCTGGTGCGGCAGATCTTCTTCGCGTCGGGCATGGCGTACACCATCGCACCCGACGAGCTCGAGAAGCGGACGCAGGAGATGGTCGCGGGGATCGAGGCGAACCTGCCGACCGTGCAGAGCCAGTTCGGGCTGACGGAGCAGCAGCTGCACGCGGCGATCTCGCGGCTGCACGGGATCATCCGCATGCAGGTCGCGTATCAGCGCGCGGCGAAGTACTCCGACCGGCGGCTCGCGGCGGGCATGAAGCGGCTGAGCGACCAGACCCAGGCGGAGGTGATCTTCGTCCCGGCGGACCAGGTGATCACCGACGTGCCCGAGCCGACCGAGGAGGAGATCGCGGCGCACTTCAACCGCTATAAGGACGTCGAGCCGGGCACGGGCGACCTTGGCATCGGGTATCGCCAGCCGGACCGGGTGAAGCTCGAGTGGCTGACGCTCGATCGCGCGGCGATCGGCGCGGCGGTGCGGCCGGACCCGGTCGAGGTGCACAAGCGGTTCCTCAAGGCCGTGCCGAGCGGGCAGCCCGCCGAGGGCCAGACGCTGGAGCAGGCGAAGGCTCCGTACGAGACGGAGGTCCGCACGGAGCTGGTCGATCGCGTGATGCGTGCGGCCGACCAGGCCGTCCGCGGGGAGTTCGAGCGTGCGCTCCGGCGCACGCAGCCGGACGTGCAGTATCGCAAGCTGCCGGAGGATTGGGCGCAGACGCGGCCCGACCTTGTCGCGATCCGCGACGCGGTCGTGACGCGCGTGCAGGAGCTGACGGGTGTTTCGATCCCCGGGCCGGTCGTGAACCGGCGCAACGAGTGGCTCTTTGCGACGCAGGCGTCGGGCGTGCAAGGGATCGGCGGGGCGTTCGTGCAGCGCGGCAGCCTCCGCGAGCCGTTCTCGCAGCATGTCTTCCGGGTGCGTGAGCTCGCGGGGGACAACGATGCGGGGCTGCAGGTCGGGGTGCCGGGCGAGTCGCTGACGGACTTCGCCGGGAACCGCTACTACATGGTCATCACCGAGGCCCGCAAGGCCTCCGCGCCGGAGTCGATCGACGAGGTCCGCACGCAGGTCGTCACCGACCTGAAGCGCATCGCGGCGTTCGAGCGGCTGCGCGAGCAACTCGACGCGTACCGCCAGCGGGCGATCGCGGACGGGCTGCAGAGCATCGTGGACGAGGCGGGCGGGGCGATCGCGCAGCCGAAGCGCGTCACGTTCATGAGCCGCGGCATGTTCCCGTCGGACCCGCAGCTCGCGAGCGACGCGTTCAGGGATGCGGTCGTCGAGGTCGGCTCGAAGCTTGACCCGGGCGTGAACATCCCCGAGCTGCCGGCGGACGGGCGCACCGTCGCCGTGGCGATCCCCAAGTCGTTCGGCATCGCGATCGCGTCGGTGGTCGGAGTCTCGCCGATCACCGAGGAGACGTGGCGGCGCGGCCAGGCGTCGGCTGTCGCGAACCTGACGCAGGATGAGCTGCAGCTGCGTACGGCGAGCGAGAGCCCGTTCAGCTTCAAGCGTCTGCGGGAGCGGCTGAAGGTCGAGTACAAGACCGGCGGGCCGCCGAAGCAGGACGACGAGGAGCAGGACGCGACGTCCTGATCGCGGCGCTCACGGGCCGTCGGGCCCGGAGAGCGGATCGTCACCGTCGTTCTTGCCGGTGTACCAGATGCGGTAGATGACGCCGTTGGTGTCGTCGCTCATGAGCAGCGAGCCGTCGCGCGCCCACGCCAGCCCGGCCGGGCGTGCGAAGCACTCCTTGCCGTTGCCCTCGATGAAGCCGGAGATGAACGACTCGAACTCCGCCGGTTTGCCGTCGCGGAACTTGAGCCGGACGATCTCGTAGCCGGCGGGCGGGTAGGCGTTCCACGAGCCGCGGAACGTGACGAAGGCGTCGTCACGGTACTCCTCGGGCCAGGGCCTGGGCGCGTCCTCGTTGTCCTGCGCAGGCGCGCCGGGGGAGAGGGAGTCGCCGGCGAAGACGATCGCGATCGGCGAGGCATGGGCCGTGTAGCCGAGCACGGGCGAGGTGTTGCGGGCGACGAGCTGCTCCTTGGTCATGCCGGGGAGCAGCGGCGGGGCGGGGTTGATTTTGCCGTCGTCGTAGACGTGCGGCCAGCCGTAGTGCTTGCCCTGCTCGATGACGTTGAGCTCCTCGCTGGGGACCTTGTCGCCGAGGTCGTCGGTGCCCTGGTCCACGCCGTACATCGTGCCGGTGCGCGGGTGCCACCCGAAGGCGAGGGTGTTGCGCAGCCCCTGTGCGTAGACCGCGCGTCCGGAGCCGTCGAGCCCGGCGCGGATGATCGAGGCGTGCTCGGGGTTGGTCTCGTTGCACGCGTTGCAGGTGCTGCCGATCGAGACGTACATGCGGTTGTCCGGGCCGATGGCGATCGTGCGGCGCGGGTGCTGCCCGCCATCGGGCATTTTGTCGAGGACCATCTTCGGTTCGGCGAGCTTCCCGTCCTCGCCGATCTCGACCGTGTGCACCTCGTGGATGGTGGTGAGGTACAGCTTGTCCTCGTGGAGGCAGATGCCGTGGACGTCCTTGAGATTGAGGACGGAGTCCTGCACCTCGGCGCGGCCGTCGCCGTCGGCGTCCTTGAGGCGGACCACGTCGCCCTCGAAGTTGCGAGTGACGTAGACGGAGCCGTCGGGCGCGACGGCCATCAACCGTGGATGGCCAAGCCCCTCGGCGAACTTGGCGACCTTGAACCCGCGGGGCGCGCGGAGACCGTCGATGCGGGCCTTTGTCGGCTCGACCATCTCCGGCTTCCACACCCGCACCGTCACCTTTTCCTCGGCCTGCTGAGCGATCGCGGCGGAGACCGTCGCGATGCTCACCAGTGTGCCGAGAACGCTCCTGATCCCGCCCATACCCCGTTCCTCCCGCCTTCCCAAGGGCTCTGCGAAGAACAGCGCCCAAGGGCGTGGTCGACGCAGGAAGAGGATCCACCGCCCGTGCGAACGGGCCATGAACGCCGCGTGAATCCTGCTTCATGCGCCGGACGGGACGGGCTCGGTTACTTCAGGGTGGCGACCTTCTTGATCTCGACGCTGCCGATCCAGACTTTCTCGTTGGTCTCGATGTTGGTCAGCTCGAGGTTAACCTGGTAGTACTTGCTGACCTGGCGGTTGTCGAGGGAGCGCTCGACGACGTCGTTGACGTCGCCCATGAGCATGAGGTCCGCGCCGAGCTCGTTCTTCATGAGCTTGCGGGTCTCGGGGGAGTTCCACTCCTGGCCTTGGAGTCGCTCGTCGCGGAGGTCGCCGCGCTGGTCGCGCATCGAGACGACGCGGACGTTCCCGGTGTTGAGCATCTCGCGCTCGAAGTTCCGGGTGAAGAGGTTCATGTTGATGTAGTCCTGGGT
>JAEYNG010000015.1 GCA_023412695.1 Planctomycetota bacterium
CCCATGATCGGGTCCGCGTCGGGATCGTGCGTCTCTTCGAACTCACGCGCGGATGTCACCAACTCGGCCAGGTTCTCCAGCCGCTCCTCGTCGGTGTCGGTCTTGCCCGCCTTGTACATCGCCTCGAGCCCGGACTCGCGGATCACCCGCTCGACCAGCTCCGCCAGCGCGCCCGTGACATACTCACCCGCCTGCGAAGCGCCCATGAACGGCGAGGGCTTGGCGACATCCCGCCAGTCGTCCAGCGTCTTGATGAACTTGGCGATCGCGTTCTGCGCCCGCGTCGTCAGCTCGACGCCCATCGCCGCCCCGCCGCCCTGCGCCACCGCCCGCAGCGCGGTGATCAGGGTGTGCCCCTGCACCGCCGCGGCGGTCGCGAGCTTCTGCAGCGACGTGTCCCCGATCCCCCGCGCCGGCGTGTTGATGATCCGCTCCAGCGACACCTCGTCATCCGGGTTCGCGACGACGCGCAGGTACGCCAGCGCGTTCTTCACCTCTTCGCGCTGATAAAACGCTGTGCCCCGCGCGACAACGTACGGCACGCCGGCGTTCCGCAGCGCGTCCTCCACCACGCGCGACAGCGCGTTGGTGCGGTAGAACACCGCCATGTCCTTCCACGTCAGCTTCGCGCCGCCCTTGCCAGCTTCCTCACGCCGCGCACGCAGCCAGTCGAGCACCACCGCCGCCTCGTGGTGCTCATCGCGGCAGTGGATCACCTCGATCCTCTCGCCCTCGGGGTTCGAGGTGAATAGCGTCTTGTGCTTGCGCCGCGTGTTCTTGCGGATCATCACGTCCGCCGCGCCGATGATCCGCTTGGTCGAGCGGAAGTTCTCCCCCAGCGCGATCACCTCTGCCCCCGGGAACGCCTTCTCGAAGTCGAGGATGTTGCTGATGTCCGCCCCGCGCCAGCCGTAGATCGACTGATCCGGGTCGCCCACCACGCAGATGTTCGCCTTCCGCCCCGGCCCGCACTCGCCCGCCAGCAGCGACGCGATCGTGAACTGCGCGCGGTTCGTGTCCTGGTACTCGTCGATCAGCAGGTACTGCCACCGCTCGCGGCAGGCGTCCCGCACCGTTGCGCTCGTCTTGAGCATCTTCGCCGTCAGCACCAGCAGGTCGTCAAAGTCCACCGCCCCCGCCGCCCGCAGCCCTTTCTCGTACGCCGTGAAGATCTTCGCGACCGTCTTGCCAGCGAAGTCGTGATGCTGCTGCGCAAACGCCGCCGCGTCCATCAACTCGTTCTTCGCGTTGCTGATCTTCGACAGCACGCTCCGCGGCGGCCAGTTGCTCGTCGAGAGCTGCAAGGTCTCGATCGCCTTCTTCATCACCGCGAGCTGGTCCGCCGAGTCAAAGATCGCAAAGTCCGGCTTCAGCCCCGGGAGCTGCGCCACCTCCGCCCACCGCCGCAGCAGCCGCGCGCACAGCGCGTGGAATGTCGTCACCGTCAGCCCGCGCGCGGCCGCGCCCTCGCCCAGCAGGTGCAGCACGCGCTCCCGCATCTCGGCCGCGGCCTTGTTCGTGAACGTCAGCGCGAGGATCTGCCACGGCGGGATGCCGCACCCGATGAGATGCGCGATCCGCCGCGTGATCACCCGCGTCTTGCCCGACCCCGGCCCCGCCAGCACCAGCAACGGCCCCTCCGTGTGCCGCACCGCACGCGCCTGCGGCTCGGTCAGGCCGTCGAACACATCCAGCTCCGGTCCGTCACCCAGACCGAGCGGATCGCCAGCTCCCTGCGAGTGGGGGGGTGGAGAACTCTGCAACGCAACCTCCGTCTGCATGGCGCAAGCGTAGCGGCCAGAGGCCGCGCGTCATCCGTCGTGCCCGGAACTCTGCGAGCGTTTCGCCGCAGTCGCACCATTCTCTGACGTCACCCGCACCACCGACACCGATTCCTCCGACGGCCCCATCGAGATGGGCTTGGCCTCCCGCAGGACCAGCTCGACCATGTCCGGCAGGTGCTCGACGATCTGCGCAACCACGTCCCCCTCGATCCGCCGGACGAACGCGCGGCGCCTCGTCTTACCGACGATGAGCGTGTCGCAGCCGAACGTCACCGTGTAGTCGAGGATTTCCTCGCTGATCCGGTCCGAGCAGACATAGATCGGCACGAACGGCACGCCCGCCCTCCGCGCGATCGTCGCCACCGTGCCGAGCGACTCGAGCGCCTGCGGATCATCCTGCACCCGCGGCACGGTCCCCGGAGCGATATCCATCAGCCGCAGCGTCCGCACATAGATCACAAACAGCGTTGCGCCGCGCTTCCGCGCAAGGTCCACGGCAAACTCCGCCTGGTAACGGCCCCTGGCCGCGAGCATGATCCGCGGCCGGCCCGAATCCAGCGCCGGTTGCGGCGCCTCGAGCTCCGCCAGCCACCCCTGAACCGGCACCGGCAGCGGCACCTCCACCGCGGTGCGAGCAGCCATGAACTGCCGCACGATCAACACCCCGGCCACCAGCCCGCCGGCAAACGCGGTCGCGTGCCACTTGGTCGCGATGATCGTCAGCGACACCGCGAGCATGATCAGCCCGCCGACGCCCAGGCCGAGCCGCTCCCACCGTCCGATCGGCAGCGACCGGTTCGCTACGCAGCAAAGCACGTTGATGGTCACCGCGCCGCAAACACCGATCGCGTACAACTCCGCCAGCCGCGCCACATCCCGCTCGATCGCCAGGACGATGACCGGCAGCACGCACGCAATGACCAGCGAAATCACCGGAACACCGGAGTAGTTCAGCCGCGTCAGCCCGTGCGGCAGCTCGCGATCGTGCGCCAGCGCGTAAAGCACCGACACCTTCGCCATGATCGCCGTGTTCGCCGCCGACAAGAGCAGCAGCCCGAACACGACCGCCGCGATCTGCCCGAAGACCTGTCCGAGCGATGCCTGCGCGAGCACCTTCATCGCCGTGTCGCGGTACGCCACGACCTCCGCGGGCGGGTGCGCCCCATGCATAAGCGCGTCCGGCGTCGAAGTCGCCGCGAGCCCCGGCAGACCCGTCAACGCGACCCCGAACACCAGGTTCAGGATGACGACCTCGATCAGTACCGGCCAGATCGTCCGCCCGCTCGTCCGCTCGACGGGTTCCTTCATGAGCCCCGTCATGTTCGCGACCGACTCGACCCCCGAGAGCGCGAGCACGATCGCGACGAACGACACCCAGCGGTCCCACACCGGCTGGGAGGAGTGCAGCGATACCGTCCGCACACCCTCCTTCAGGAACGGCCAGCACGCCGCCGCGACGATCAACGAAACGACCAGCGCAAGCGTCGCGATAACCAGCGCCAGCCGCCCCGCCCTCCGCGCCCCGAACCAGTTGACCACTCCCAGCGCAGCGATCGCCAGCGCCGACAGCCAGAACACGTCCGCGCCCGCGTGCCCCTCCGTCAGACCGAAGTAGTGGAACGCCTCGACGACCGAGATCGCCACCGTGATGATGTACCCGCCGATCAGCAGCGTCGCTCCAACGACCGACAGAGCAGGGTTGATCTGCCTCGCCGCCGTGTAGACCCCTCCGCCCTCCGGGAAGCAGCGGCACACCACCGTGTACGCCCACGCGATCAGGATCATCACGAGCGACATGGCGCCCAGGTACGCCACCGACGCGTGCGCCGTGTAGTAGAACGCCAGCCCCAGCACGTACAGCCGGCTCGTGCCCCAGTCGCCAAACAACAACGGCCCGGCGTGGCGCCAGTCGAGGTTCCGCGGCCTTTTCTGCGTGACAAGCATCGACCCGCGCTCAACCGGGGCGCGACCCGTGCAGCATCAGCCCTTCGTTCTCGCGAGCACGCCCTCGACCATCCGCCCGATCCCCTCGAACACCTCGTGCACCGGCGCATCGCCATACATGTACGCAGGCGACGTCACCAGCCGGTTGCCCTCGTCCGCCTGCGCCTCGGTCACACGCTTCACGACGTTCTTCGAGCCCCACGCCTCGATCACCGCCGCCGTTGCGCCGTCGTCGCCGATCGTCACCGCCGCGCCCGGCCCGCCGCCCTTGGTCCCGAGCACCCGCGCCCCGATCACCGGCGAGATGCAGCACATCCCCACCGGCTTGCCCGCGCTGTGGAACTCCTTCACCACCCGAGCGACGTCCGCGTCAACGCTCATCTCCGCGCCCTTGACGGCGAAGTCGCACAGGTTCTTCGCCGCGCCGAACCCACCCGGGAAGATCACGCAGTCGAAGTCCGCTGCCCGAAGCTCGCTCAGCGGCCGGATCTTTCCCCGCGCGATTCGCGCGGACTCGACCAGCACATTTCGGGTTTCCCCGCTGCTCGGCTGGCCCGTCGCGTGATTCACGACGTGCATCTGCGGCTTATCGGGCGCGAAGCACTGCACCGCCGCGCCCGCGCGGCTGAGGTGGATGAGCACGCTCACCGCCTCGTGGATCTCGCTGCCGTCAAAGACGCCGCAGCCGGAAAGAACAACCGCTGCCCGTGTCATAGGGCGTGCTCCCAATGAGGATTGGCGCATGGTCAGTGGGCAGTGAGGTCTACTGGCCCAAATGCTTGCCGCTGCCAGGTTCAAACTGAGTCTGTAGGGGTTCCGGTGGCGGCGGTTGCTTGGCCGCTTCCTCAAACACTGCTTCAACCTGCGGCGATTCCTCTGCCGGGGGGCCGCCCGTAGCTATAAAGTTTGCGTACACCATGTACGCGGCGAGCAGCAGACACACACCGGCAACTGCCAGCAGAGCAATATTCTTCGGCGACTTGATAACGTTCTCGCCGGAAGGAGCGCCCGAATCGCGGGCGCTTGGCTTCGACGGTCCAGACAGGTCTACGCGCGTTCTTTCCATGCAGGAGTGTAAGCGACTCGGCACCGCAGTGAACCCGAACAAACAGCGATCGTAACGAGCTGCATCCTCTCATTGGATCCGCTCGTATGGTTGACGAGACAGGCCGATAGTCGTTACGGTACATGTCGAGTAGGCGTGCGGCGGCCAGTTCTTGTCCGCCATGGATCCAATGCTCTTGGTTTCTGCCAGGAGCTTCAATCGGAGAACGACCATGACCACGAAGCGTCGCGGCTTCACGTTGATCGAGTTGCTCGTGGTAATCGCGATTATCGCGCTCTTGGTTTCGATCCTGTTGCCTGCGCTCGGGCAAGCCCGCCGCGCGGCACAGAACGTCGTCAGCGCTGCAAATCTGAAGCAGCTGACGACGGCCATCGCCAGCTATGGCACAGAGACGAAAGATTCGTTTGTCAACCCGTTTGACAAGGATAATCCCCGCCGTTACGGCGCCGGTATCCGGTGGAGCTACATCCTTCAACAGCATTCGATCAACACACCGCCGCTTCGATTCTGGCTCGGGCAGGGCGGCGCCCCGGACCACAGCTCATGGGCGAGCGAGATGTTTGCCGCGCACTGGGCCAGCCTGATGATGGCGTGGATCAGTGAGCATGACCTCGATTCGGCCGTTCAG
The DNA here is from genome assembly GCA_023412695.1 of Planctomycetota bacterium. GTDB lineage: Bacteria > Planctomycetota > Phycisphaerae > Phycisphaerales > UBA1924 > JAHBXL01. The sequence continues at coordinate 5,423 of JAEYNG010000015.1, forward strand.
TTCGCGCCCGGAGACCAGACCGTTGTGCAGCGGTTCCGCGCACAGCGGAACATGTACCCGATTGAAGACTTGCTCTGGGACGGCTCCTACTTCTACTCACCGACGTTCTGGATCAGAACCGAGGCCTACGCCAACGCGGGTCGGACGAACCTGTCGGCGACCGATGCATCCGGCAATCTCAACTGGCGGCGGCACCGATTCGACAACGTTCCCTTCCCTTGGGCGAAGGCAATGACATGGGAGAGATTCGATTTCAGCAGGCAAACGCGCCGCTCGCCCACCGGCAGCCGGGTGAAGGCATTCCCGAACTGGAACAACCCGGAGGCCCAGCCCCGTGTTGGCCTGGTCGATGGCAGCGTTGATACCGTGAAGATCTCGGTTCTGGACGGACTCGCGAACAGCTCAGACGAGGCCACAGCCCGACAGTTCACCCCCTCCGGGCTTTGGAACCCGGGCGCCACAATCCTGAACTACTACGGCATGCTCAATGACGGTTTGGAGGGCGGACAGGCGGGCAACTTTGCCTTCCGCTCGTACTTCTGGGGAACCCGTGACGGCATCAAGGGCCGCGACATCAACCGCTGACCCTGCAGCCGCAACCTGCTGCACCTCGAAGGCCCGGCTCACCGCCGGGCCTTTTTTATTCCATACGCCGTCGTGCCCCGCGCTCACTCGCCCCGTGCACTCCGCTGCTCCGCCTCGAGCACCTCCGCCACCTCCACCGCCTCTCGCATCGTCGCGCGGAGCTCACCCCGTCCGCTCGAGATCGCTTCGAGCAGGTGACGCACCTCCCCGTCATACCCCGTCTTCACACGCCCCGCCGCGCTCGTCGGCTCGACCGCGCTCGACCCCTCCGCCGTATGCAGCACGAGCGCCGGCGAGGTCGGCGGCCGTGCAAGGTCAAACTCCGCCGTTCCACGCTCGAAGTTCACGAGGAACCGCATCCTGAACCCCGCGCCGGGCGCAAGGTCCCACGCCCCCTCCGCCGCGACATGCACCGGGGCATCGGCGCCCGAGTAGTGGTACAGCGTCGTCACGTGCATCTCGTCGCCCGCCGCGGTCACACGCTCGGGCCTGCCGAAGCACCAATACACAAAGTCCGTGTCGTGGATGTGCAGGTCGAACAACGCGCCCCCGCTCCGCGACACGTTGCGATAGAACGCCGCGCCCCACCTCGGCCCGCTCCCCAGCCGCGTGAACGTCGCGCTCCGCACCCGCCCCAGCGAGCCGTCCCGCACCCGCTCCCGCAGCCAGTCCCACCCCGGCCAGAACCGCCTGCACATCGCCGGCATGCACAGCAGCCCGCGCTCGCGTTGTGCCTGCTCGGCCGCAGCCGCCAGCCGCCGTACCTCCGAGCTCCGCAGCGACACTGGTTTCTCCACCAGCACGTGTTTCCCTGCCGCAAGCGCGGCCAGCGCAAGCTCCACGTGCGTGTCCGTGTACGTGCAGATGCTTACGAGCTGCACCGCCGGGTCCGCCAGCAGCTCCGCCGCCGTTGCGTACCCCTTCACCAGCCGCGGGTCGAACAACATCGTGGGGGCATCCGCGTTGCCGATGTTCCCCGCCGCGATCACCTTGCCCGACCGCCGCCCTTCGTCCGGGTCGCACACCGCGACGAGCCGGCACCCAAAGCCGTCCGCCGCGGCGCTCTCATACGCCCGCAGGTGCGTCTGCCCCATGAACCCCAGGCCGATGACGCCGACGCCGATCTCGCCGCGCCGCGTTGCTTCCGGGCTACCCATGGCGGGGCTCCGTGATGTGCGCGGCCGCGCCCAGCCGAGACCGCAGCATCGCCGCCGCCGCACGGATGTCCGACACGCGGTCCTCCCGTGCCTCCCGCTCGATCATCAGACCCACCGTCGGCAGCGCATCCCGCACAACAGCGAAGAACCGTTCCCAGTCAACCGAGCCCGTGCCCGCCGTCACCTCCTCGCCCCATGTCCCAGCCTCGCGTGCCGGCAGCGCGTCCTTGATGTGCACC
>JAEYNG010000103.1 GCA_023412695.1 Planctomycetota bacterium
CCGTAGTGTCGCATCACCTCTTCGTTGTCGGGGTCGGCCATGGTCGCGAGCGTATCGGTCTCGTCGAGGCCGGGCTTGGAGTTGTCGGCGTAGACGCTGAGAGTTGAGATGAAGAGGTACTGGCCGACGTTGGGCGCGAGGAGCTCGGCGGAGGCCTTGACGATGCGCGGCACGAAGCCGGAGTTGTCGATCACGGCGTCGAACTTCTTGCCCTCGAGCTCGGAGAGGCCCCTGGGGCTGGTCTCGTCATCGACTTCCCTGCCGTCGACGACCTTGGACTGGGCGTGGAGGTTGGGGTCGCGGTTGCCGTAGAGGTGCTCGACGCCGTCGGGCGCGCCGACGAACTTTTCGCGCCGGCCGCGGTTGAAGAGCGTGACATGGTGGCCGCGGGCGACGGCGAGCTCGGCCATCGCCGGGCCGATGAAGCCGGTGCCGCCGAGGATGAGGATGCGGAGCTTTTTGGCGGGCTGGGTGGCGCGGAGCGTCCTTGCGGAGGCCGCGAGCGGGAGGCCGGCGGCGACCCCCCCCGCGAGGAGGGCGCCCGTTGCGAGGGCGGAGGTCTGGAGGAAGCCGCGGCGGGAAGAGTCGGAGAAGGAGATCATGGGTGATTCCGTGGGGTGTTCGTGGGGGAGGTCGGTGTGAAAGTGCGTGAGAGGTGTATGCTCCCGCGCGGGAGGCGTTGCGAGGCGGGGTGTGTGTACGACACGGTGACGCATGAGCGGGCAGGAGTCCGGCAAGAATTCTGACGGGATCGCGCGGATTGCGCGTCTGCTCACCCTCGAGCGTGAGGAGCTGGCCCCTGCGGGGATTGGGGCGGGGTACTTCTTCTTTCTGTTGCTGTCGTACTACCTGCTGCGGCCGGTGCGTGAGACGTTCGGGATCAGCGGCGGGTACGACAATCTGCCGTGGCTGATGACCGGGACGCTGGTGGCGATGGCGCTGGCGAGCCCGGTGTTCGCGGTGTTCGCGTCGAGGGTGCCGCGCCGCGTGCTGGTGCCGTGGACGTACCGGTTCTTTGCGATGAACATCGTGGTGTTCTGGGCGCTGCTGATGTTCACGCCGCGAGCGGCGCACGCGGGGATCGGCTACGGGTTCTATATCTGGCTGAGCGTGTTCAACCTGTTCGTGGTGTCGGTGTTCTGGGCGGTGATGGCGGACGTGTTCGGGCCGAAGCGCGGGAGGCGGGCGTTCGCGGTCGCCGCGGTCGGGGGAACGCTCGGGGCGATCGGCGGGGCGTGGACCGCGGCGCACCTGAGCACGGACTTTGCGATCAAACCGGCGTGGCTCATGCTGATCGCGCTGGTGCCGCTGGAGCTGGCGGTGCAGTGCGTGCGGCTGCTGCGGCCGTACTTTGATCGGTCGCGCGGGCGGGACGCGGAGGGCGGCGACACGCGGCTGGCGCAGTCGCACGAGCCGAGCAGCGACCCGCTGGCGGGGCTGAAGCTCATCGCGTCGTCGCCGTACCTGATAGCGAGCGCGGTGTACATCATGTTGTTCACGACGGTGGGCACGCTGGTGTACATGGAGCAGGGGCGGATCGTCGAGCAGACGTTCAGCGACCGCGCGGAGCGTGTCGCGGCGTTCGCGAAGCTCGACCTGTGGACGAACGTGCTGACGCTGGTGACGCAGTTGTTCCTGACGGCGCGGATCGTGCAGCTCATCGGCGTGCGCGGGTCGCTGGTTATCCTGCCCATCGTGAACCTCGCGGGTTTCGCCGCGCTGTGGATGAACCCGGTGTTCGGCGTGCTCGCGGCGTTCCAGGTGGTGCGCCGGGGCGTGCATTACGCGGTGGATCGGCCGGTGCGGGAGATGCTGTTCACCGTGCTGGGGGCGGATGCGCGGTACAAATCCAAGACGTTCATCGACACGTTCGTGTATCGCGCGGGCGACATGGCGGGGGGGTGGTCGCCGCTGGCGCTCAAGGCGATGGGGCTGGCGGTCGCGCCGGTCGCGCTGCCGGTGGTGGTGGTGTGGCTGGGTGTCGCGGCGGTGCTGGGGAAGTTGCACGCGAAGCAGCCGCCGCTTGTGCCGCCGCCGCCGCCGGGATCGACGTGTGAGGTGTGCGGGTATGAGCTTGCAGGGCTCGATACGCCGGGAGAGATTGTGCGATGCCCGGAGTGTGGAGCACGGAACACGGCACGGCGGTAACGGGACCTGCATCGTCTACGCTTTGAGCATGGCGAGCAAAGCGACGATCTCGCTGGCGGAGTGCGCGTGGACCGTGCGGGCGGCACGCGCCCAAGCGATTGTGTTTCCTCCGGGCGCTGAGCGGGGATGCAGGCCGAAGGGGGCCGCGTACGAGGAGGCGGATTTTCGCGAGGACCTTGCCCGCGGCGTGCCGGCCCGCGTGCCGGGGTGCGTGCACCAGGCATTGATCGAGGCGGGGCTGATCGAGTCGCCGGACTTCGGCGATGCGGAGGAACGCCTGCAGTGGGTCGGGATGACGGAGTGGGTGTATCGGTGCGAGTTTGAGTGGGAGGGAGAAGCGGCGCGGCCGGGCGAGCGGATCGAACTGGTGTTCGACGGGCTCGACACGGTGGCCGAGGTGTACGTCAACGGGCGATCGGTGGGGAGCGCGGCGAGCTTCTTCGTGCCGTGGCGGTTTGACGTGCGCGAGGCGCTGTGTGCAGGGCGGAACGAGCTGGAGGTGCGGCTTACGCCGCCGCTCGTGCATGTTCGCGCGGAGGAAGCGCGGCTCGGCGCGAGGCCGTACAACGGCGATGAGGTGAAGGGCGAGGGCGTGCGGGGCAAGTGGGACCCGTTTGTGTTCATGCGGAAGCCCGCGTGCAACTTTGGGTGGGACTGGGGGCCGCGGGTGGCGACGGTGGGGATCGGTGGGGGGGGTGGGGGGGTGTGGATTGAGCGGTGGGCGGTTGCGCGGATCGAGCACGCGCGGCCGCTGGTGACCGCGTCGACGGAGGAGGAGGCGCAGCTCGAGGTGCGCGTTGATTTCGCGCTCGCGACGCAGCCGGAGCGTGCGGAGCCGTTGCCCGGGCAGCCGGGAAGAGGGTTGAAGGCGGTGACGCGCATCAACGAGCGCGAGGCGGACAACCCGGTGCTGCGG
>JAEYNG010000191.1 GCA_023412695.1 Planctomycetota bacterium
GACCAGTGCTTTGTCGGGGTTGCGCGGTCGTGCGTCTACATTGAGTGGTCAACGCCCCCGGACAGGCCGTCCCTCGCCGGGCTCCCGTTCTCGCACGGCTGGGGAATGGAATCTCGTTGGCTTGCCGATCTTGAGCGTCACTCGCTGCCCTATTGGAGCCGGTCAACGAACAAGTGGGGCACGGTGTTTCGCTGCGCAATCATTCCGGCTTGGCTGATTTGCGCCGCGGCGCTGGTTCCGACGTGTCTTTCGTGGCGCGGGATACACAGAGCTCGATGCGGTATGTGTGCCCGCTGCCAGTACGATCTCCGCGGCCTGCCGAAAGACGCCACGGTGTGCCCGGAGTGTGGTGCGGGGATTGGAGGGGCGTTGACGGACAAGATCGTGTAACATCAGGGGATGACCGGGCAGGCTGACATTCAGGCGGTGGTGCGGCGGATCGCAGCGGAGTTTCGGCCGCGGCGTATTGTGCTGTTTGGATCTCGCGCCTACGGGCGCCCGCGGCCCGATTCGGACGTCGATCTCCTGGTCGTGCTGCCGTTTTCTGGATCGCCGATCAAGCTCGCCGCCGAGATCGTGGACCGAGTAAATCCGTCGTTCTCGCTCGATTTGGTTGTCCGATCGCCAGACGACGTCGAGCGGCGGTACAAGTTCGGCGATCCGCTGATCCGGGAGGCAGTCGATCGCGGGCAGGTGCTGTACGAGGCGGCGGCATGAGCGAGCCCAAACCGACCATCGCGAACTTGAGGCCTCTGCCGACCCCGGCGAACCCCATTGTTGAAGAATGGATTGCGAAGGCCGCGGCCGACATGGAAACGTCGGATCGAGAGGCGGCGATCACCGGCGTGAAGGCAAACTACGACGCGGTCTGCTTTCATGCGCAACAGGCGATCGAAAAGTTGATGAAGGCCGTGCTGATCGCGCATGGGCTGACGCCGCCATACACGCATGACCTCTCCCTTCTTGCAGGTTTGATTGCGAAGCACCTCGGTGATTGGCCGCATGACTCGAAGGATCTTCGCCTGTTAACGCTGGGCGCTGTGCAGTACCGCTATCCAGGAATGGCGGCGACCCAGCAGGACTCGTCCGACGCGCTGACAATCGCGGCCGGCCTTTGGCCCGCGCTCGTGGCGCTGCTGCCGCGGACGTAACTCCCGTGCGCATCCTCCACATCAGCACACGATTGATCCTCGGCGGGTCGCAGGAGAACACGGTTCTCTCGTGCGAGGGGCAGGCACGACTTGGGCACGAGGTGCATTTGGCGTTCGGGCCGATCTATGGGCCGGAGGGGTCGCTGCTGCAGCGGGTGGAGGAGTTCAACGCGCGGTGCGAGCGCGGCGAGGAGCGCACGCAGAGCGGTGAGCCCTGCAAACCAATCGTGACGCACGTGGTGCCGCACCTGGTGCGGGAGGTAAGCCCGCTGAAGGACCGGATAGCGCTGAGTGAGTTGCGATCACTGAACCGCGCCCTCAAGCCGGAGGTGGTGCACACGCACTCGAGCAAGGCGGGTGTGCTGGGGCGCATCGCAGCGTGGCCAATCCGAAACCCGGTGGCCAGAGCCCCGGAGGCCTACTTCGACTGGTTGCTACCGGATGGATCGCACATGCGGACCTACGTCGGAGAACGGGTGAAGCCACCAAAGGGTTCGAAGTGGATCGGCGGTGCTAAGGCAACGGTGAGTTGGCCGGGCACTCGTGTCGTCCACACAATCCACGGTCCGCCGTTCATGCCGGTCGAGGGGAGCTCGCTGCAGCGGGCGAAGGTGCGACTGAACAACTGGGTGTACACGCTGGCGGAAAGGCACGCCGCGAAGTGCTGCCACGTCATCGTAAGCGTCGCCGACGCGATGACGAAACAGTTTCTGACGCGGGGGATCGGCAAGCCCGAACAGTATGTGACGGTGGCATCGGGAATGGAAACCCGGCCGTACCTCGAAGACGCCCTTGGCGAGGACCGCCCGAGTGTGCGGCAGCAACTCGGCTTGCGCGAGGACGACTTTGTCATCGGCACTGTGGCGCGGCTGGCGCAACACAAGGGCCACGACGATGTGCTCGACGCGCTTGCCGCGGACCTGAAAGCGCACCCCGAATGGAGGCTCCTCTGGGTTGGCGACGGGTGGTGGCGCGAGCGGTTGATCGCCAAGGCCCGCGCTGCGGGTCTCTCCGTCCGCGAGCATGACAAACTCGCGACATCCGACATCCCACATCCGACATCCGACATCGCCGCGCAGCTCATCATCACCGGCCTCGTCCCTCCCGGGCAGATCCCCGGCCTCATGCGCGCGATGGATGTGCTGGTCCACCCTTCTTATAGAGAGGGCCTGCCGCGGACCGTGCCGCAGGCGCTACTCGCGGGTGTCTGCCCGATCGCCTACGACTGCGACGGCACGCCCGAGGTCGTGCGCGACAGGTTCACCGGCCTGCTCGTGCCGACCGGCGATGTCCAGCGCCTGCGCGACGCGGTATGCTGGGCGTTTGAACACCCGCACGAGCGCGCCGACATGGCCGCCCGCGGCCGCGAGGAATGCGCGGAAAAGTTCAGCGCGGAGAAAATGGTGCAGGAGCTGGAGAACGTGTATCGATGCCGGATGCCGGATGTGGGACATCGGACGTGAGAAGACCGAACCGCCATCCCGCAATCACCGGCGCAGCGGCGATACTGATCGCTGCGGCCGCCGCCCACGCCCAGCGCCTCAACCTCGACTCCCCCTCCGCCCCGCCGCCCGGCGAAACCGCCTCGACGCGCCCGATGAAGGCGCTCCCGCCGCACGCCGTCGATCGTCGCGGCCAGCTCGAGGACTCCGAGCTCGGCCTCGCGGCCCGCGGCCGCACGCACCAGCTCGTGCGCGCCCTCGTCACCCGCGGCGAGGCGCTCGGCGAGGCCGGCTCAGTCCACATCACCTGCGCCATGACACTGCTCGCCGACATGACCTGGCCGCTCGAACTCGGCGATCGCGCACGACAACCCGGCGGCGAGCTGCACGCAGCGGTCCTCCGCGCCTACATCCGTGCGATCGACGACATCGCTGCGCGCGACGGCAGGGTGCCCGACGAGGTCGCCGCGCTCGACCTGATGCTCCGCGAGCTTTTCGCCCCGATCACCGAGGTCGCCCGCCCCGGCGCGGACCCGCACGCCTGCGGCTGGGTCGCCGCGAGCCCCATCCCCGCCACGCCGACCGTCGCGGACCTTGATCAAGTTCTGCACCGCGCCGCCGCCGCGCTCCCCGACGAGCAGACACTCATCGATCTGCTCGACATGCTCAAGCTGATCGACGAAGCCAGCGCGATGTGGAGCGTCGCCCCCGCCGCTGAAGACGCGCGCGCGACCCTCGCCGGCGCGCTCCCCATCGTCACCGGCAACATCGACAGCACGCCCGGCCTGCCCGACTG
>JAEYNG010000217.1 GCA_023412695.1 Planctomycetota bacterium
GCATCGCCCTTGTTGGCAATCAACAGGACGCGCGTGTCATTCAGCGCACGTTCGAACGCAAATACGTCCGGCCGACCGGAGTCGATGATCCGCACATCACCGTACCGCAGTACATTCCCGATCCCCGGGTCCTGGCGGAGCCGCAGCCACGCGCGGAACCGCTCGCGCAGACCCGGCACCGGTGCGTCGGCTGGGTTGTCCATCGCACCGGCATCGGGCCACGGAAACGGCTTGCGGCAGTGCGGGTCGTTGCCGCCGTGCATGCCATACTCGTCGCCGTAATAGATCATCGGCGAGCCCGGCCAGCACGCGAGGATCGCCACGCCGAGCACGACCTTGTCGTACGACTCGTCACTCGGGCGCGACCGCTGCACACGGGACGCAACAGAGCCGTTGTACTCTGTCTGCCTTGCCTCGATCATTGTCGCGATCCGGGCGGTGTCGTGCGAGCCGAGCAGGGTCATCTGCACCAGCTCGTGCTGCGGCGGACGGTCGAGCACGCGTTCGAGCTGGGCCGTAAGCTGCCGCGCCGAGTAGTCCGGATCGGCGAGCCACCGGACGAGCGGCATCGCGACCGGATAGTTCATCTGACCGTCGAACACCGAGGGCGAGCCGGGCTCAAGCCCGTCGCTGAAGTACTCCCGCGCGTCGAACCAGAACTCGCCGAGCAGCGCGGCGTCCGGATTGACCGACCTCGCATGCCCGCACCACGCTTCCCAGAACGGCCGCGGCAGGTCGGGCGCGACATCGAGCCGCCAGCCGTCAATGCCGCGAACGCCCGGCGCGGGCCGCATCCACCGTGTCGTGACGTCGAAGATGTGCGATTCGACGTCCGGGTGCAGGCGGCCCGTGCCGACATCGCGCGCGAAGATCGGGAGCGAGCCGTTCACGCTGTTCCACGACCGCCAGGCAATGAGGTCGCCCTCGCGGATGTCCGAGGCGGCCAGCCGCGGGTCATCGAGCGAGGAGGCGTCGGCGAACTCGACGCGGAACCAGTCGGCGTACGGCGATTCGCGGCCGCGATGGACGACGTCCTGGAATGCCCAGAACCGCGTGCCGACGTGGTTCCACACACCGTCGAAGACCACGCGTATTCCGCGGCGGTGAATCTCGGGCAGCAATGTGTCCAGAACGTAGCGGTCAGCATCGGTCCACTGCCAAGTGGCCGGATCGGCGGTTTCGTTCGCGGGGAGCGGCCCACCGTTCCCTGCGAGGGATGGGTCGATGTGGCGGAAGTCGGTCGCGTCGTACTTGTGGTGCGAGTCCGCCGCGAAGACGGGGTTGAAGTAGATCGCGGTCACGCCGAGGTCGGATAGCTCGTCGAGCTTCTCGACGACACCCTCGAGATCGCCGCCGTAGCGTCGCGCCTGCATCGCCGCCTGGCGCGGGTCCGGGAGCGTTCGGAGCAGGTGCGGTGGGTTGAGCGTGCTGCGGGCCCGCGCCGCGTCGAGCTCGTCGGTGTCAAACGTGTGCCAGTCGCTGGTCCAAGGCTTGTGATGGAACGCTGGGCCGCGGGGATCGTTGGCGGCGTTCCCGTTGCGGAAACGCTCGGGGAAGATCTGATACCAGACCGCGCCCTTGGCCCAGTCGGGTGTCGCCTGCCCGGGGAGCGGCGCGGCGGAAACGGCGAACGGTCCATAAGACGGCTGTTCGCTTGAGACGCGGGCGTGAACGACCAGCGAGAACTCGATCGCGCCCGGTTCGCCGGCTGTAACCGGCGTCAGCATGACGCGAGCGGTGAATCGCGAGCTGCCGGCAGGGCCGGGGGCGAGTTGCTCACGCCGGAGAGTGATGTGCCGCTCTTCGCCGCCGATGCGTCCGACAAGGGTGACACGGTCGGCCGTGTCGTTCCCGACGGTGAGGACGACATCCGCCAGCCCGAGCGGCCCGGAGATCGGCGTGACCTTGAGGTCGTAGTGTTCAGGGAGGTCGGCCATGGTCGAGCCGGCGAGCACGGCGCTCAGAAGGGCGGTCGCAACGGTCAAACGCTGGCGGTAGGGGTTCGGCATTGTGGCGGCCGCGCGGCTTGCGGGATTAAGGGCCGGAACGAGGGACTGTACACTCCGCAGCCACTGTTCAACGATCGGGCCGCCGCCGGCCAGAGTATGCCATGGCCGAACTGAATCGTGCACAACCGAGCGGTGCCCAACGTGGACCGACGCCGTTCTGGAAACGGCTTGTCTCCGCGCAGGAGTCCGGGTTGGTGCTCGTGATCGTCCTGCTGATGGGGGCTTTGACATACTTCGGCGGGACCAAGCAGGCGCCATGGACCGTGGAGGTTCCGGCGGGAGCGACGGTCGAGGAGCGCGGCGAGCACGAGCTGGTCGTGCGGGACGGCGGGGCGGAGCGCGTGTACCACTCCGAGAGCGGGTGGCGTGTCCGCGAGCGTGACGACGGCGTGCGCACGGCGTTCGGGCGGCGCACCGTAAACGCGTTCTTCGAGAAGGGCAACCTCGTCCAGCAGACGACCACCGCGAGCTTCATCGCGGTCATGGCGGTCGGCATGACGGGCATCATCATCCTTGCGGGCATCGATATCTCGATCGGATCGATCTACGCGCTGGCGGCGATGCTCGCGGCGATGGCGATCTCGAAGCTCGGCGGCGAGTCGGGTTCGGCGTGGCAGAGCGGTCTGCTCGCGGTGCCGCTCGTGATCGCCGTCGCGTGCACGGTCGGGGGCGCGTGCGGGCTCGCGAACGGCGCGCTGAGCGTCGGCCTGCGCGTGCACCCGTTCGTCATCACGCTGGGCACGATGGCCGTGTTCCGCGGCATCGTCTTTGTGATCAGCGCTGGGCAGACCGTCAGCGGGATGCCGGCATCGATCCAGGGCGGGTTCTTCAAGCTCGAGACGGGCGGCGTGTACCCGATCCCGACGGTGATCATGCTGATCATCGCGGCGGCGGGAATGTTCGTCCTGTCGAGGACGGTCTTCGGTCGCCGGGTGTACGCGATCGGCGGGAACGAGACCGCCGCGAAGTACGCGGGGGTGCCGGTCGGGCGCGTGAAGGTGCTGGTCTACACGATCGCCGGTGCGCTCGCGGGGCTCTCGGCGGCGATGTACATCGGCTACTTCGGCGCGGCGGAGAGCAACGCGGGCGCGGGGTACGAGCTCAAGGTAATCGCGGCGGCGGTGATCGGCGGGGCGTCGCTCTCGGGCGGTCGCGGCTCGGCGGTGGGCGCGGTGCTGGGGGCGATCCTCGTGCAGCTCATCGACAACGGGATGATCATCCTGCACATCGACCAGAGCTACAACCAGATCGTGATGGGCAGCGCGATCATTCTCGCGGTTGCCATCGATCAGGCCAAACTGCGGCTCTCGGGCAGGTGAGGCGGATTCCGACCGGCCCTGCTCAATCCGGCTGGCAATCGTTGATGCGGTCGATCAGCAGGCGGATGAGGCCGAACTTGTAGCGTGTGTGCGGGAAGACGAGCCGCGGCAGCTCGCGGTGGTCGTCCTCCTCCGGCAACGCCTCGCGCTGCATCATGACGGGTTTGCCGCCGGTTGCGCCGCCCGGGGCGGGCGACGGCTTGATGAGGACCCGGAACTCCTCGGTGAGGCGGTCGACCTCGAGCTGCGAGAGCGGGCGCTTGAGCCGGATGACGAGGTCGTCGCGGACGTAGCGCGAGGAGTGATAGATGCGATAGAACTTGGTGATGACGTCCACCGCTTCCTGCGGCGTGTTGCAGAGGCGGTAGAGCGAGACGTCTTCCGGGCTGATCCAGCCGCGGTTGAGCAGGAGCGTCCGCATGGAGTGGTTCCACTCCTGCCAGTAGGTCTGCCCCTCGCCCTCGCAGAGGACGATGGGGATCATGGAGCTCTTGCCGGTCTGGATGAGCGTGAGCGCCTCGAAGGCCTCGTCCATCGTTCCGAAGCCGCCCGGGAAGAGCGCGACAGCCTCGGACTGGCTGAGGAACATGAGCTTGCGTGTGAAGAAGTAGCGGAAGTGGATGAGCTTGTCGTCGCCGGCGATGACCTCGTTGGCGGTCGTCTCGAACGGCAGGCGGATGGCAACGCCGAAGCTGGACTTGCGGCCGGGCCCCTCGTGGCCGGCCTTCATGATGCCGTCGCCCGCGCCGGTAATGACCATCCAGCCCTTGTCGGCCATGAGTCGGCCGAACTCCCGTGCCGCGGCGTAGTCGGGGTGGGTCGGCGGGGTGCGGGCGGAGCCGAAGATCGAGACCTTGTGCGGCTCGGCGTACTGGCCGAAGACGCGGTAGGCGTACCGCAGCTCCTTGATCGTGGTCGTAATGAGCTTGAGCTCGCCGGTGTCGCGGCCGTCGGGGATGAGCTTGAGCCCGGTGGTCAGGAGGTCGCGGATGAGCTT
>JAEYNG010000261.1 GCA_023412695.1 Planctomycetota bacterium
GTGCAGGTGGCCAACGAGGCGGCGTCGGCGGCGGAGGGCCAGAAGAAGGCCGAGCAGGCCAAGCGTGTGGCGGTCGCGGCGTACGAGGCGCAGGCGATCACGGGCGAGGTGCAGGCCAAGCGCGACATGGAAGTGGCCGCGGCCCAGCGCGAGGCCGAGACCATCGCGGCGAAGAAGAAGGCCGAGCAGGAGCAGCGCATCCGGGTGGCGGAGGCGGAGGCGAGCGCGACGACAGGCGAGAACGCGGCGGCGGCGACGATCGCCGAGTCGAACGCGAAGCTCGCGGAGGTCCGCGCGGACGCGAAGCGGCGGTCGGACGTAGCCAGCGCGAAGGCGTCGGAGGCGATCCTGCTGGCGCAGCGCGACCAGGAGGTTGCGCGGCTGGCAAAGGACGAGATCGCGCCGCAGGAGGTCGAGAAGAAGCGGATCGAGAGCGCCGCGTTGGCCGTGGCCGAGAAGCGGCGCATCGAGGCGCAGGGCGAGGCGGACGCGATCCTCGCGAAGCACACGGCCGAGGCGGAGGGCACCCGGAAGGTGCTGGAAGCGAAGGCCGAGGGTTACCGCCGACTCATCGAGGCGTGCGGCAGCCAGCCGCAGGTCGGCCCGACGCTGCTGCTCATCGAGCAGTTGCCCAAGCTGGTCGCCGAGCAGGTCAAGGCGATCCAGAACCTGAAGATTGACAAGATCACGGTGTGGGACTCGGGGATGAACGCCGGCGGCCGCTCGACGACGGCGGACTTCCTGTCGGGGTTCGTGGGCTCGCTGCCCAAGCTTCACGAGCTTGCGCAGCAGGCCGGGATCGAGCTGCCCCACGCGCTGGGCCGGGTGACCGACCGCCGCGCCGATCCGCTGGATTCTGAACTTGGGTCGGCCAAGACGAACGGCGAGGCTGACGCGCAGCACAGGAGCTAAACTCCCCGACCACCAAGGGGACTCACTGCATGCAACGCCTGCCCGCAATCGTTCCGCTCGCTCTGTGCGCGATGTGTGCGCTTGCGCTTCCCGGCTGCGTCGGCCACAACGTGATCAACCCGGTCGCCGAGGGCGAACGCGGGTTCAGCAACCCGAACTCGGACCCCATCCCGCCGCTGATGATCGAGTCGCTGCGGTGGGTGGCGACGCGCTACCCGCCCGAGGAGGCGGCCGAGTGGACCACCGGCGGTGCGCCGCTCCCCGATAGCGGCGCGGGCATCCCCGGGCCGCGGTTTGCAATCAATCTGCCGCAGGGTGTGAACGCGAACGTGTACAAGCGCGTGGCCGAGCTGGTGGGCTTCGGCGCGGTGCCGATGCAGGAGGGCAACGAGTCGCTGCCAACGTACCACATCGCCCGCGTCTGGGTGCAGGGCGACGAGGCGAAGGTCGATGTCATCCGCCCGATCAAGGGCATGGCGACGGCGGTCGAGGGCGGCGGTTCGCGCCCGATGACCCAGCCGATCACCGTCCGGCTCCGCGGCGGGCTGAAGCCCTGGCACGTCACGAGCCACAATGTCTGGTCGTTCAACTCGCTGCCCGTTCCGCCACTGTACTACATGCCGGAGCGGTAACGCTCCGCGATGCCGAACTCAGCGGCTGACGACCTCGACGCGCGAGTTGCGGTCCAGGTTCAGGACCACGGTCTCGCCATCATCCTTGCGGAGCTCGAGCCGGTCGAGCCAGAGTTTGTTGTCCTGGGCATGGGCGTACCACGAGCCGGTCTTCTGCTGCTCGTACTTCACGACCGTGCCCTCGATGGTCGTAGCGAACGTTCCGCTCAACCGCGGCACCTGCTGGATGACGCGGACGCGCTGACCCGGGTTGAACAGGACCTTCTCGGTGTTCATGGGTGCGAAGTGTACGCGTAAAGGTCGCACGCGGCGGTCAGGACAGCACCAGGCGAGAGCCAATCCAATGAGGCCGGCGATTGTGGTGCCAGTATCCGCACCACTGGCCCGACCGGCGACCAGACCGCCGGGTCCGTCGGGCCGAAGAGGGCCAGCGTGGGCACGCCGAGCTGGGCGGCAAGGTGCGTGGGGCCGGTGTCCGCGCCGATGAACAGCCGGGCCGATGCGATGCGGGTGGCAAGATCGTCGAGGGCATCCGTGAACGCGCCGCCGAGCGAGGCGAACGCCGCACGTTCGTTTGCGTCGAAACGTTCATGTTCGACCTCGCCTGCGAGGAACGCGGTCTCGATGCCGCGGGTGCGGAAGTCCGCGGCGAGTTCCGACCATCTGGCCATCGGCCAGCGCTTGCCGGGCGAGCCCGCGCCGACGTGGCAGACCACCGGCCTGTGCGGGTTGTGCCTCGCGGCGACCTGCCCACGCTGCGTGACCTCTTCTTGCCTCCAGAGTTCGGCACGCGATGCGGAACCGGGTGCACCGATGCATTGGATGATTGCGTCGGGGAACTCGGCCCGGGCCGCGCGAATCCATTGCTGCCCCGCCGGTGTCGAATCGTCGCAGAGGAAGGTGATGACGCGGTTGGGCCGGTGTGCATCAGGACTCGTGTTCGTGTGCTCATCCGGTCCCGCCCACCAGCGCGAGAACCGCGGCTGGTCGATCCCGCCGGGCAGCGCGACAATGCGACCCGAAGGTGCGTCGAGCCACTTCGCGGCGAGCTTTCCCTTGCTGTCGTGCGCGACGGCCACGACTGTTGCGCCGCCGCGGGCGAGCGTACGCAACAGCGGCCAGACGAGCACCCAATCGCCGAGCGCGCCCGCGTGCATCACCCAGATGGTGTCATGCGTGCTCACTGCAACTGCCTCATGGCGATGCGCTCGGTGCGGAGAACGGATTGCACAGGCATCGAGAGTTCGGCGGCGGTCTGCTCGGCCGTTCGCGGCGGGCGTGTGTCCCAGCCGAGGCGGGCGATCAGCACCTCGCGTCCGCGGCCGCGGACAGTGTCGATCCGCTCACGCACCCCTGTCGGGGGCTCGAGCCAATCGACCCACGGCGCGAGCTGCCGCCAGACGTGATCGAGCCGCACGTTCGGGGCGGCACCGCGTGTCGCCGCACGGCCGGCATGTGCGCCGGCTTCTGGCGGGTGGAGTTCGAGCCATCGTGCGGCGGCCCGGTTCAACGCAAGGCCCGCCGGCGCGGCGAGGCGTCCGCCCTTGAACGGGTCGTGCCGATCGATCGCCTCGAACAACGCAAGCGAGAGCGCGTGCACAAGCTCCGCGGCGATCGCGCCCGCAAACGAAGTCAGCGGCTTCTCAAAGTGCGACTCAATGACGCGCAGCATGAGCCCGAGCTGCGATCGCACGAGCTCGGCCTTCAGCCGGGAGGCCCAGCGCAGACGCGTTTCGATCCAGTCGATGCCGCCCTCGCCGAGGACCTTGGGCGAGCGGCCGAGCCGCGAGATCTCGCCCGCGGCCTGGAATCTCAGCAGCAGGTACGCGGCGCTCAGTGCACGCTCGCGCGCGGCCGCGGGCTCGGTTTCCGCCGCTTGCTCAACAAGCTCCGGCACACTGTGCGGCGGCGGTCTGCCGAGCCCGCCGGTGACATTGCGGTCGGCGAGCAACTTCGCGGCCGCGCGTTCATCCGCGAAGTCCGCGCGGGCCGGGCCGGAGAGATCAAGCATCCGCAAGTGCTTGGCTCGCTCGGCGATGACCATGCGGTACACGCTCGCACGCGTGCGAACCGTTGCTGGCGCAAGTTCTTTCGCCCGTCCCCCGCGACGGAATGTTTTCACTATTTCAGCGCGACCTTTCACGCCCAGCGTCGGGCGCACGCCGAAACACGGTTCCGGAAGAGACTGATCGACGTCAAGCACCGCGCGCCGCACTGCTCCCGCCGAGCGCCCAAAGCGCTTGCCGAGATGTGCCGCGATACGAGACAGCGACCACCCAAGACGCTCGTGGTAGCGTGCCGCGCGCCGGTGCAGCTTTGCGCCAAAGGTGTTATCAATGCGAGAGAACCCCTTGGCCGCGGAAAGCACGTCCCCGTGCGCACGCTCGAACGCCTCGACCGCGCGGCGGTCGAACAGCGTGCGGTGCGGTGGCTCGCGCTTCCCCGGCGTGCGGGCCACCTTCACGCGACGCGAGTACAGCCCCAGCGCTCGGTACCGCTCGATCGTCTGTCGCGAGACAGACCATCGCACGCAGAGTTGATCGAGCGTCAGCCACCGGCTCGGTTCCGCTTCAAGAAGCACATCCTCTCGATCACCCGCGGCTGCGCTCAGCACGTGGATAAACGACGCAAGGTCACGTTGCAGCGATGCGCCGTCGATTGTCCCTTCGAACGCCTTGGCGGCCTGCTCGGTTCGATAGCCCGTGATGCGGAACACGACCCACTCGACGGGCCAGCTTCTCGCCGCGTCCTGCTCGGTGATCAGTTGCAGCGCAAGTTCCTCGGCCCGATCGAGCTGCCGACGCGAAGCCTCGGCGGGCTGGAAGCGCAGCTGCCGCGCGAGCTCTCTGAACGCCGCGGTCTTCGGCTCGGGCAGACGCGCCATGGTTGAAGCGTACCGCCGGTGTTCAGATCCCTGCGCCGTCGCCCAGCCAGTCGATGCTCGCCGCGACCGGTTTGGCCGCCGCGCGTTCCTTCGGCTTGGCGGCGGCGTTGGGGCGGAGCGTGAGGTCCGCCCGCGGCTGCTGCACGACGTGGCCCGGCGGGACAGACGACGTGACAAACACACCGCCGGCGATCACGCAGTCATCTCCGATTACCGTGTCGCCGCCGAGGATGACTGCGCCCGCGTAGATGTTCACCCGGTCACCGATCGTCGGATGACGTTTGATGCCGCGGATCGCGCGGCCACGTTCGTCCTTGGGGAAAGATCTCGCCCCGAGCGTGACACCCTGGTACACCTTGACCAGCTTGCCGATGACGCTCGTCTCGCCGATCACCGTCCCCGAGCCGTGATCAATGAAGAACGACTCGCCGATCTTGGCGCCGGGGTGGATATCAATGCCCGTCCTCGAGTGCGCCTGCTCGGCGATCAATCGCGGCAGGATGGGCACGCCCATCTCGTACAGCTCATGGGCGATCCGATGGGAAAAAATTGCGTCCATCCCCGGGTAGCAGAGAAGGATCTCGTCCGTATGTTCAGCGGCGGGGTCGCCGTCATACGCCGCCTGCACGTCCAGCGCGAGCATCTCACGGACGGCCGACAGACGCGTAAAGAACGTCTGGACAACTGATTCAGGAGTTACCCTTGAGCTGGCCGGGCCGCTCGAGGACTTGGTCGCGTACCGGAGGACGCTGGCGACCTCTTCCCGTAGGATGGCCGTGGCCGCGCCGACCAGTTGCTCGATGTGGCCAGCCAAGGCCGATTCCGGTACCGGCTCCGGGTCGAAGAATCCGGGGAAGACGATACGACGCACGGATTCAACGAAATCCCTTATTCTGGTGAGATCGGCAACCCGGAGACTTGCAGGTTCAGTACTATCGTGGCCGTCATCGCACTTCAGGCGGATGAGCTCCGATGCGTGAATTGAGCGGAGCAGCCCCTGAGTTGCCGAAAGAAGGTCCGCATCCAACGCGTTGGAAGGCCCGTATGGGGTCATGTTGAACTCGGATCGGTGCAAGGGGAGGAGACCGTCAACCGGCCGGAACGCCTGGTACGTACGGTATCGACTCCCCGGCCGAAAGGCTCAAGGTGGCGGAAACGGGCTCCGGGCGAGTCGCGGAGGCGTAGCAAGGGGGGGTGGGGGGTTGACGATCGCGGCCGGGTCCGGTACAACCTTGCCCGCACATCAGGAGTGATCCATGCAGTTGAGCACCGCTTCCCGCCGTTTGATCGTTGCCGCCACATTGGCTGGCGGCCTTGCCGCCCTGGCCGGGTGCTCGACGCCGAGCCGCTATGACGAGGTCAAGGCGGATGCGACCCCGAACCTCGACACGCTGCACCAGCGTCCGGAGGACGTGGATAACGCGATGGTCGTGACCCTCGACGAGAACGGCCGCATGTTCTGGCAGGACCTCGGGCGGTTCTTCCTGTTTGACCGGCCCAGCCGACTGACGCGTGAACCGATCCCCGTTCCGTAATCACTGGGCGAACGACTGCTTGCAGAA
>JAEYNG010000269.1 GCA_023412695.1 Planctomycetota bacterium
TAGCTCAGTTGGTAGAGCAGCTGACTCTTAATCAGCGGGTCGAAGGTTCGAGTCCTTCGGGGGGCACTTCTGGCAGGCGGGGGGGATGTGCGGTTCGGGGTTGTGTGGGATGAGTCAGGTGGGCGTCGTGCTGTGCGATCAAGACAGGCTTGTGCATAGCCGCTGAGGGCCCTCTCGGCTGAGCTTTCGCCGCGACGCGGCGTTACGTTTCCCTTATCCCATCCTGTTTCAAGCCATCTGTCAGCAGACCCCTTTGCGGGTTGTTCTTGTCGCTTTCGAGCCACCTTGTGGTGGTTCCATGTTCCCGATACCGACGGACGTCATGCCGCAGCGCGTTCGCGCCGCGCTGAACTTCATTTATTACCGCCGCGAGATCACCGACCCGGACGACCGGGACAAGGGGCGTCAGCTCAGCGTGGCCGAGTCCCGCGTGTATCAGCTCGCGCTTGAAGTGCTTGCTCAGTACTTCACCGGCGAGATGGATTATGGCGACCATGCACCGCGGATTGCGGAAACCGAGGCCGATACGCCTGCATCGTCCCAGATCTGTCGATGGTCAGGGCACGAACGCTCTCGCGGCGAAGCGGTCACGGTCGCGTGCGAAGTCGATCGGCAAGGGCGGCAGACGCAGGCCGCGTGGGTCGTGCCCGAGGCCCTTGCTGATTTCGCGCTCCAGTCTGCCGGGCCTGCACAACTCTTGCGTGTTGGTGGATGCAAGCATTGCGCCGCGCGGCGCGAGCAGGCCCGCGGCCTCGCGCACAAGACGCGCAAAATCCTCGACTGCGCTCCACGGCGGGATGCCCTTCTTCTTCGAACCCGCGGCGAAGCTCGGCGGGTCGAGGATGATCAGGTCGAACTGGAGTTGTTTTCGCCGCGCGTAGTTGAAGAACTCGAACGTATCCATCCTCGAAAAGCGATGATCCCCCGACGCGACCCCCTTCTCCATGCCGTTATGCGCGAAGTTGCGCTTGCCCCACTCCAGGTATCGCGGTGAAACATCCACGCTCATCGTGATTGCACCGCCCTTTGCAGCCGCGATTGAGAATGCGCAGGTGTACGCGAATGTGTTCAACACGCGTGCGGGCTTGCCCACAGACTTGGCCCAATGGCCGCACCACTGCGCAACCCAGCCTCGATTCTCCCGCTGATCGAGGAAGAGCCCGGTCGAGAGCCCGTCGTACATGCGGACCTCGAGCTTCCAGTCAAGTTCGTGTACGACGAGGAACTCGTCCAGCCGTTCACCCGCCGCCGGGCTCGGATCCGTCACGACCGGCGGCAGCTCGCCGCCCAGCTTCGAGCGGTCCCGCGCAAAGGGCTTGAAGTAGACCGCACGGACACCCAAAGGCCGAAGCACCGCCAGCACCGCCGCGGCGTCACGCTCCGGGTCAATGGCCGCCCGCCCCTCGTACACGATCAGCGTGGCCCCCGGCCCGTACACGTCCACGTAGACACCATCGAGCCCGTCCGCAGCCCCGGAAAATGCTCGAAATGCCTGGGTCCGGCCGCTTTGGAGAAGCGGACGGCGGAAAGCAACGGCCGCCTCGAGAAGTTCCGCGAGTGTCCTCGAACGCGTCTTGGGCGTCATGGAGCCGGGCTTCTGAGCGTCAGGATGGGTTCGAGCGGGCTTCACGCCCGAGGGTAGAGCCGCTCCCGGCCGAGCAGGCAGGACCGATCTTCCGAGCCATGACCGCCCGAACGGAACCCCGCGGGTGTTTTCGACATATCGATGGAATGCGGGGCCGCGGCCCATCTTCCGGCCGAATCGGCTAAGCTATTCGTCCTGCCCTGGTTCAGGGGCGGGTATTGCCTGCGTCGAGTGGTGGCTCCCGGCGAGTTTCCGGGGTCTGGAGCCGTCGCATCCCCTGCCTTGGCCACGTTCGACCCGGTTGATCGAGCCGTCACACTTCAGTCACCCGATACCGCCAATGTCCCAACCCTTTGCCGCGATTGATCTTCAGGCCCTCACGCTCGCCGACGGGCTGATCCTTGTTTCGATCTGGAAACCGCTGCTCATGCTCCTCCCCATCGCCGGGTGGGCTTGGGTCATCGCCAAGATCTACGACAAGCACGCCGCACAGTTCTTTCTGCCGCGCCGCAAGTGGAACCTTCTGCACATGGGGATGGGTTTGGCGGCGCTGGCGGCCGGGCTGGGCTTGGGCATGCTGATCGGGCCGAGTGAAGGCGCGTTCTGGGCGGGCTTCGCCGCAGTGCTCGTATTGCTCGCAACGGACATCGCGATCTACGCGGTTGTGGCGAACAAGGACGACCGCGTCCCGGACAAGTACAAGATCCGCTTCAACCTTGCCACCATCATGGGCGAGCGTCCCAAGAAGGTTGACACCAAGGGTCAGGCCAAGGTCGCCCTCGCGATCCGTGGCCCGGACGAGAAGGGCAAGTTCACCGTCACGGTTCCGGCTCCGCAGGCCGAGACGCCGGAATACGCGGTGCGGACGGCGGCGGAGCAGGTCTGGATCGCGGCGGGCGTCGCGCGGGCGTCGCAGTTCGACATCGGCCCGACGGGCAAGGACCCGCAGCAGTACGGCGTGTCGTACCTTGTTGATGGCGTGCGTCAGGCCGGCGAGGTCATGCCGGCGCAGAATGCATCGCGCATCATGGATTTCTGGAAGGCCGCCGCGAAACTCGATGTGGCCGACCGTCGGCGCAAGCAGACGGGCAACGTGCAGGTCGAGCAGGGCTCGATGAAGCGCGTTGGCCGTGTGACGAGCATCGGCGCCCAGGGCGGCATGCGTCTCACCGTGCTTTTCGATCCCGAGCAGTCGGTGCTGCGGAAGGCCGAGGACCTCGGGCTGCTGGAGGTCCAGCACAATGAGTTGAAGACCATCGTCGCCGATGGCAAGGGCGTTGTCCTGCTCGCGGCCCCGCTCGACGGCGGCCGGACAACGACGCTCTACGCGGTCACCCGCATGCACGACGCGTACACCACCAACGTGCAGACCTGCGAGATCGAGCCGCAGGCGCCGCTCGAGGGCGTGCGCACAAACGTGTGGGACCCTCAGAAGTCGGGGACCGACGGGCCGGGTGCGGAGTTCAGCACGACGGTGCGTTCGATCCTCCGCCGCGATCCCGACGTGGTTTCACTGGGCGAACTGCCCGACGCGAACACGGCCAAGGAGGTCGCCAAAGCCGATCACGAGCGCACACGTGTGTACGTTTCCATGCGGGCGAATGACGCTTTGGCAGCGATCCAGATGTTCGTCAAGGCGGTTGGGGACACAAAGCTTGCGGCCGATTCGCTGCACGGCGTCGTCGCCCAGCGGCTGGTCCGGAAGCTGTGCACCAACTGCCGCGTCGCGTATCCGCCGACGCCGGACATGCTGAAGAAGATGGGCATTCCCGAGGGGAAGGTCCAGCAGCTGTACCGCAAGGGCGGGCAGGTGCTCATCAAGAACAAGCCCGAGATCTGTCCCGTCTGCAACGGTGGCGGGTACTTCGGGCAGGAGGGCCTGTTCGAGGTGTACTCCGTCGGGCCCGAGGAGCGATCGCTCATCGCCCAGTCCAACTTCCAGGGTCTGCGTGCCGCGCTGCGGAAGCGTCAGCTCCCGTCGATTCAGCAGGTCGGCCTGCGAAAGGCGGTGGACGGAGTGACGAGCGTTGAAGAGGTGATGCGGGTGACGTCCGAGGCCAAGCCGGAGGGTGCAGCGCCAGCGCCGGCCACGGCCAGCGCGTGACAACCACTTCACGGTTTCGGTCCGAGTCTCTGGGTTCGAGGTTAAACAGGTAGCACCATGATTCACCTAGTTGTCATCGCGATCATCGGCGTCCTGGCGTACATCTGGGCGTCCCGCGGCTTCTTCTCGGCGTTCCTCCACATGCTGTGCGTCATCGTGGCTGGCTCGCTCGCGTTCGCCGTGTGGGAGCCGACTGCACTGCTCATCATGAGCACCGACGACTCCGGCACCGGCTGGCTGACCGAGCTCGCCTGGCCTGTCGGCCTCATCGGACCGTTCGTGCTGATCCTCGTGGTCATCCGGCTCGGGCTCGACAAGCTCATCCCGTTCAATGTCGACCTTGACGGAGCTTCAAACCTCATCGGCGGCGGCGTGTGCGGGCTTGTCACCGGCGTGCTCACCGCCGGCATCCTGCTCATCGGTGCGTCGTACCTGCGCCTCGGCACGCAACTGATGGACTACAGCGCGGTCCGGTACGAGTCGAACGGCTCGATCGTCCGCGAGGGCGGCATCATCCCGCCCGCCGATCGCATAGCCGCGGCCGTGTTCTCACGGCTTTCCAACACCACCTTCAGGCCGCTTTCCGGCGATTCCCTCGCCCGCTGGCGCCCCGACCTCGCCGAGGCCGGGCACATGCTCCGCGTGACCTTCCCCTCGCCCGACGGCGGCGGCCGCCAGTCGATCAAGCCCGAGGCGGTCGAGGTCCGGAACCGCTACGTCTATACCCCGAAGGACCCGAAGGAACTCACCAGGGACTCCTTCGATCCGGAACGCACCCAGACGTACGAGTATTTCGACGGCACGCAGATGAGCCCGGCGCAGACCCAGATCGAGGGCTATGTCGTGCAGTTCAAGGCCAAGGCCAAGGAACGCAGCGGCCGCATCGTCGTCGGCAACGCACAGGTGCGGCTGATCGCCGAGCCCATCACCCCTGGCACAGGCGAAACCATGAGCATCACGCCGATGGCGGTCATCTCCCAGGCTTCGGGCGACAAGCCGGCCATGGGCCGCTGGCGTTACGACAGCCAGAACGTCTTCATCGCCTCGGTCGGCGGGCAGGATGATGCTCCGTTCGTGTTCGAGTTCCCTGTGCCGAAGACGCATCGGGCCATCGGCCTCGAGGTCAAGGGCATCCGTACCGACGTCTCCGCCATGAAGCCGTTCGCGACATTCGAGTCGGTGACCGCGCGGGACGGTGCCATCCGCAGCCGCACCATCGCGCCGACAACGACCAACCTCGGGGAGCTGGACAGCTCCCGCGCCGTCACGTACAGGCCCGATCCGAACTCGCCGGACAGCCTAATCCGCACCAGCGATGCGATCTTCCCTGGCCTTACTCTGCAGAAAGACAACGTCCAGGGTCTTCAGATCGAGCTCGAGGGCAGGAATAACTACATCGTGGGCGGCACGGCGAAG
The DNA here is from genome assembly GCA_023412695.1 of Planctomycetota bacterium. Lineage (GTDB taxonomy): Bacteria > Planctomycetota > Phycisphaerae > Phycisphaerales > UBA1924 > JAHBXL01. Next base: position 5,106 of record JAEYNG010000269.1, read on the forward strand.
TTCCTGAACTCCGTGCTCTCACGGAACGTCGGGGTTGATCAGAAGCTGCAGGTCCGCCGTTTCGGCGCGACCGAGGACACCCAGATCGTGCAGGTGACGTTCGATGGCAGCAACGACCAGTTCGGCCGCCTCTCGTCCGCCGCGGCGGACATCGACACCACGCAGGCGCCGGTGCTGCTCGACAACAACGGCAC
>JAEYNG010000271.1 GCA_023412695.1 Planctomycetota bacterium
CTGTTGGCCACCATTTACAACAGGGTGTGTAGCAGCGCATCCGCAACCATCGCCATCAGCACCAGCGGCAAGTGGATGATGCTGGCGAAGAAGGCCATGCGGACATGCTTGCGATCGGAGCTGCTCAATAGCCGGATGCACGTCGCCGCAAACAGGCCGCTGAGCACCAGCGCGAGCGACGCGTACAGCCACCCGAGCTGCTCGGGCATAATGAGCACCGGCGCAAGGCATACCGGGATCAACGTAACCGCCCAGGCCGTCATGGTGAACGCGGTCGTGCGGCCTGTTGGGTCCGACATCGGGAGCATCTGGTACCCGCCGCGGGCGTAGTCGTCACGGTGCATCCAAGCGATCGCCAGAACGTGCGGGACCTGCCAGACGAGCATGATGAGGAACAGCGCCCACGCCGCGGGCTGGATGAGCGGGTGAACAATCGCCGCCCACGGTGTCGCCGCCCCGACACCCCACGCCGCGGCAAAGCCGACAACCGGCGGCAGCGCGCCCGGGATCGCGCCGATCAGCGTGTTGAACGCGGTGACCGGCTTCAGCGGCGTGTACAGCAGCACATAGAGGATGATCGTTGCGGCGGAAACAAGCGCCGCGGCCGGGCCGCACATCGCCCACAGCACCAGCACACCGACGATGCCCAGCGCAAGCCCGATGAGCAGCGCGGCGCGCGCGGACAGCCGGTTCTCCGGGAGCGGACGCGTCCGCGTGCGGTTCATGAGGGCATCGCGGTCACGCTCGAACCACTGGTTCAGTGCGTTCGCACCCGACGACGAGAGCGCCGTGCCCAGGATGCAGCCGAAAGCGGAGAGCAGCAGTTCGCCCGCCGTCCACGGCCGGCCGATCGCGGCCATCGTGAAGCCGACGCCCGCGGTGATCGCGACCATACGCGTGATGCGGGGCTTCGTCAGTTCATACGCCGAGGCGATGCCTGCGCGCAGCGGCGTCGTGGCATCGGTGACCGAGGGTTGAAGAACGGCGGTCTGGGCGGCGGTCTCGTGGGGCATCCTGCCGTGGCTCCGGGGATGCCGGATTGTTCGCGCTTTGGCGGCACTTGGCTACTGGCAAACCGGAATGGTTGCGGTCTGGCGGGATTTGACCGCGCCAAGTCCCGCCGAGTGCGGGGAGGTGAGTGGTAAGATGGACAGCCTCTGGTCCCGGTAGCTCAGCTGGATAGAGCGGCCGCCTTCTAAGCGGCAGGTCGTGCGTTCGAGTCGCACCCGGGGCGTTCGTCGCAAGCGGCGGGAGCCGAATCCCAGTCAGGATGTGGGTGGGAGAAAGGACTGGGCGATGGGCGTGATGGCGGTGGGTATGCTGCTCGCGGCGGGGATCATCGTCGCGGTGTTGATTTCAGTGATGGCGATGGCGGTTCGCTATCGGGACCGCGTTCGCCGACCATGCTGCGGGCGATGTCGGTACCCGGTTGAGGGGTTGACCTCGCTTACCTGCCCGGAGTGCGGGGCAGACTTCCGCCGAGAGGGGATTCTCGTGCCCGGCGTGCGGCCACGGAACAGGGTCTATGTGGCGGAAATGACCGCCGCGTGGGTGTTGGTGTGCGTCTTCGGATCGCTGCTCACCGCGGGCTTCGTCGGGATGTTTGACTTCGCGAGGGTAATGCAGTTCTCCCGCAACGAGGTACTGACACCAAGTTCGGGTGCGTTGACATCGATCAATGCCTCAGTTCAAGGTACGGCGGGGGCCAATGACTCGGCAATGTCCGCACCCGCGGAGGCCATTGTTTTGCAGACGGGGCAGACCTCCGCGGTAACGCCGCTGCTACTCGAAGTTGACCTGAGCATGCGGACGTGGCAGGTGCGGCCTTCCACCGGTGCTGGCCCGGTTGTGAGCGAGGGCCGTCTCCCGGTCACCGATGCGGATGTCGCGGCGTGGCTCAAGGCCACCGGTGTATCCGGCGTCAACGATGCGGCGACAGACATCGCAGCGCTCACGACCTACATCAACAGTGGCGCGAAACTGAGCAGCTCGACCGCGCTGGGCTCTGTCCTCGGCGGATCGAGCGTGAGTTTCAGGCCCGCCGGATGGGTCATGGTCGCGAGCATCGCATTCTGGGCCATCATGTTCTTCCCCGGCATGGTTTGGATCGTCCGCGTTACCTCACGAAAGGCGGAGGCGATGCGGCGGCCAGCGGCGATTTCACCGGCCGCGATGTGATCAGACGGTCGCTGCACGAGACCCTGTCCGACGCGGGCGCCGTGGCCGCTCGAGAAACGGAGTGAGTTCCAGGGGGATCGACTTGATGCCGCGCCGCTTGGCCTTCATCACGGCGTACCAGAGTGACGCGTGCATGCGGTACCGCACCTGGTCCGTGATATTGAGTCCGTGCTCGGCCATCGCCTCGAGCGACCACCGCCATGCATGAAACTCCTCGAGACACCGCGGCTTGTAGACGTTGAAGCCGATCGCGTGATGACCGATCTCGTGCAGGAAGATCGCCGCGGACATCGGGCCGCGCGGCCGCGGCGACTCGATGAGCCGCTTGACCACGCCGTTGCGGTACGTGACGTACCACGCGACGCCGCTCATGCTCGTCCGCCACTTGCGGACACGGATGGAGTACTTCGCCAGCATCAGGCGCGTCACGGCCTCGTACCGAGCCTCCATCGATGTCGGCATGACAACCGGAGCCCGCGGCGTCGCAGAAACAACGGCCGGCCGCTTGACAACCGGCGGTTGCGCGATGGTTGGCGCTTCTACCCGAACCGGAAACCCGCGTCTGACGGGCTCAATCCACCGGGGCTTCGGCGGTGACGGCGGTACCGCGGCGGGCTGGGGTTCAACAAAGTCCCAGAGTGTTGCTGTCATCGTCAGGCGTCCGGTGCGACGAAGCGTGCGGATGGCGGGAGCTGGCGGCCGCGGGCGAAAGAGGCCCAATCCATCGCGCGCTTGCCCGCGGGTTGAAGCTCAAGCACTTCGAGCGATGTCTGGTTCGCACAGCATACCACGCCGCGAACGGGGTCGATGATCTCGCCGGGTTCGCGTCCTGTCGCCAGCGACGGGTCCGACACTGTCCGAACGCGCAGGAGCTTGAGCGCGATCGGGTCCGCGTCCGCTTCGGTCACCAGCGTTGTGGTCGCCCCTGGCCACGGCGTCAGGGCGTGGACCTGCCGCCGCAAAAAATCCGCCGGCTGGTGAAAGTCGAGCAGCCCATCGGACTTGCTCAGCTTGGTCGCGATCGTGACCTGAGACTCGTCCTGGTGCCGCGCCGACAGACTCCCCGCGGCGTGCTGCGCGAGCACGCGGTCGATCAACTCCGGCCCTTCCGCGGAGAGTTCGTCGTGCAACTCGCCCGCCGTGATGAGCGGGTCGATCGGCCTCGGCGGGTCTGTCTGCCCGAGGATCAGCCCCGCGTCCATCCGGTCCGCGAGGGTGATCACCGAGTTTCCGGTGAAGGTATCCCCAGCCAGGATCGCCGCGTTGATCGGCGCAGCGCCTCGCCACCTTGGCAACAGCGACGCGTGCAGGTTGATCGCGAACACCCCCTCCAGCAGCCGTGGCGAGAGCTTTTGCCCGAACGCGATCACGACGAAGACCGGGTCACTGGGCGACGCGAGCCGGTGAATCTCCTCGACGACCTCCGGCGCATTGACCTTCGGCGGCTTCAAGATCGGCACACCGGGCAGGAGCTCTGCCGCCCAAGCGGCGATCGGCGTCGGCGTCAGCCGACCG
>JAEYNG010000313.1 GCA_023412695.1 Planctomycetota bacterium
AAGCTCAGCGTGCCAATCGTCGACGTGACCGTATCGTCGCGGTAGCCTGCCGCGACGATGCGCCAGCAGAGCGGGTTAGATGGCGCCGGCGTGCTGGCGAGCTGGATGATGCTCTCCGCCGGTAGAAGCGCCAGGGCGCGCGACTTTGCCACGCGCGAGCAGGCGATCGTGCTCGGCGGCGGGCGGGTGGGTCGGGCGACGCTGCGGTCGCTGCTCGATCGCGGGATCGAGGCGCGGATCGTGGAGAAGGACCCGTCGCGGGTCGAGGACGCCGCGAGGACGGTCGTGGGCGACGCCGCGAGCCTCGACGTGCTGGAGCGGGCGGGGATCCGCGGCGCGCCGGCGGTGATCGTGACGACGCACGACGACAGCCTGAATATCTATCTGACGATCTATTGCCGGCAGCTCCGGAAGGACATCCAGATCATCTCGCGGAGCACGCACGAGCGGAACGCGGCGACGCTGCACCGCGCCGGGGCGGACCACGTGCTGAGCTACGCGAACATGGGGGCGAGCACGGTGTTCAACCTGCTCAAGCGGAGCCGCATCCAGACGATCGCCGAGGGGCTGGATATTTTCCGTGTGGTTGTGCCGCAGGCGCTCGAGGGGAAGACGGTGGCCAAGAGCGGTGTTCGCGAGCGGACGGGGAGCACGATCGTGCTGGTGAAGAACGCGGCGGGGCAGGTGATCAACCCGGGCCCGGGGCAGGTGCTGCACGAGGGGAGCGAGATGGTGCTGGTGGGTGGTGTTGAGGCGGAGGCGAAGTTCCGAGAGGAGTATGGGGGGTGAAGTTCCCGGAACGGCGGCGGTTGACGGCTTTGACAAGACCGGCGCGGGCGTGTGTCGGCGTCAGGCGATGTGCAAGCGGATCACCGGCTCGTTCTTGCGGAACTTCGAAGTAGTGTGCTCGACGCGCATTCTTTCGGTCGCGGTGCGGCCAAAGGTATCGTTGTGCTTCAAGACGGGGCCGGAGCGAAGCAGGTACATCGAGATGTCGTAGACGAGGGTCCGAAGGTCGCCGATGGGCATCCGCGTTTCGAGCACCTCAAGCTCTTTGTGGCCAAACGCGTTGAATCCGCGGGTCGAGAGTGTGAATGGCCCCCTCGGATTGTCGGCGGAGATGTTGACGCCGATCCAGACTACGACGGGGAGTGCGCCACCGTCTTCGTCGCCATCAAAGCTTTTGACGGCGTCGATGAAGAGCTCGGGTTTGTGCACCATGCCGCCGTTGCCCCAGTACACACCGGCGGGGTCGCCGGCGGTCGCCGCGGCGGCGATGAGGCGTGAGAGGGCCATAGCTTCGCCGACAGGATCGTTCGCCGGCGCTGTGAGCGCGACGGCGTGTGCGCGCTGGGCCTTCATCTCGGTGGCGGCGGTCGGCCACATCCACGATCCGCGGCAGGCGAAGTCGATATCGCCTTGCGGGATGGGCATCGGCATCGCGGCGAGCATGAGCGTGCGGCCGTCAATGGCGAACTCGGCGACGGCTTGGCCGTCTTTCTTGATTGCGCCTCTGTCGGCGAGCGGCGACTGCTTGGGAAAGAGTTTCTCCCACGCTGCGCAGATCGCCGGGGGGTTCAGACCCTTTCCTGACTTAAGGGCGAGCATGCCGATCTGCGGACCGGGTTCGGGCGGTGGGAGGGAGGCGGACTTGTTGCCGAAGAGCTTGCCGAGCATGTTGGCAGACTACCACAGCCGGGCGGCTGCGCGAAGCTCAACATGCGGGCAATGCAGAGTTGTGGAGGGGTGGCCCGCTACTGTTTGGGCATGATTCATATCACCGTCCGTTATGCAGGCAACAAGAAGTCTGATCTGGCTCATCCGAACGGCGCGACGATCCGGACGGATGCGCCCAAGGACATCGGCGGGGATGCGACGGGGTTCAGCCCGACGGACCTTGTGGCGGCGGGGCTGGCGTCATGCATCGTTACGACGATGGCGATGTTCGCGGAACGGCACGGGCTTGACCTGACGGGGGCGACGGCGTCGGTTGAGAAGCACATGACGCAGCCGCCGTCGCCAAGGCGGGTTGCGCGGCTGCCGGTGGTGGTGACGATCCCTGCGGGGGCGGTGCCGGCAGAGATGCGCGAGCGCGTGGAGGCGGCGGGGAACAAGTGCCCGGTGCACGCGAGCCTTCACCCGGAGGTGGATGCGCCGATCGAGTACCGGTATATCTGACCGCACGACGCCCCCGCTACCCTCCCATTTCCCGGGAACACCAGCCCCGCCGCGGCCATTCCTCTGCATGCCGTCCGCGCCCGGCTCAAACTCCGCACCCAGCCGACCTCGCCGGAGCCTGTCCCGTTCGCGCATCGCGCTGGCCGTTTTCAAGTTCGTTCTCCTCGGGCTCGTCTCCACCGTCGCCGTGGCATGGGGCGCGGCGGTCTTCATCCACGTTCCCGGTGATCTCTACGCGGTGAAGCCGGGCGCGCCGCTCAAGGCCCGCCAGGCGACCGGGTGGCGCATGACGACGCCGGCTGAAGAACTCGCCACCGGCCTCAAGGGGCGCGCGATCGCGCTCACGCGTTATGACCGCTTCGGCTCCACCTACTTCGCCGTCGATCTCCTCACGGCCGGCGGCACCGGCGACCGCGTCAACATGGAAGCGAGCTATCGGTCTCCGGAGGCGGTTGCGGGTCTGTTTGCGCGGGACATCGTCCTGCCGCAGGCCCGGGGCCTCAAACCCTGGCCGCGGGCGTGTGGTGGGTTGCGCTGCGCCGGCTTTCTTCGATGCGCCGCGCCGGGCGGCGCCGGCGCGGGCTGTGCGCGCAGTGCGGCTATGACCTACGCGGGACGCCCGGGCGGAGCCCGTGTCCGGAGTGCGGCTCCAGGGGCGGCGAAGGGTCGTGACCGGGGTCGGCGGAGCGACGGGGGCGTCGTTGCGCAGAAACCCAAAGAGGGGATTGGAACGTCCAATAAGACTTGAGATTTGGCTTGAAAACGTGTTGTTTCTGGCGTTGCTCAGGCGAAATCAATAAAATGTTGCGGAGGCGGCGGGCGTGTGTCCGGTGGGTTCATGAAAGGAAGAGAGAGATGAAGTCCCGAGTTGCTCAGGCGTTCTGTGTTGTCGGCGCGATGGCCTTTGTGAGCCACACCGCGCAAGCCGATGTCATCGTGTACGACCCGTTTGACATCAATGGCGGTCCTGGCGCATATCTCGTGGGGGACGAGGGCGCGGGGACCAACGTCATCGGCGGGCAGAACCCGGTCACGGGGCCGAACCCGGGGTTCTACGCGGGCGGCTGGATCCAAAGCGGTGGGGACTCGCAAGCGGTGCAGGATGTCGGGAGCTTGTCGTATCCTCTCTTTCCCAGCGCGGGCGCACGCGTCCAGGAAACCTTGCAGTTCTCCTGCTGCACGTTCGGGCGCTCGGCGCGAGAGATCGCGGGCGGGCTGGGCGGCGCGGGCGTTTCGCGCACGATCTACCAGAGCTTCCTGATCGACTTCGGGCGCTCGGGGACCGACGATCCTACGCAGTTTGGCTTCCACGGGTACGAGACGTGGAACGGCGGCGTCGGCGACGCCTTCAAGGCGGTTGATGTCTTCGTCAACTCTTTCTCAGGCATCTCGAACCTGACCTTGGCTGTCACCACGCCATCGGGAACGCAGATGCAGACGTTGGCCGGGAACCTTGACCTTGAGGACCTGGCGGGCACTCACCTGGTGGTGATGAAGTTCGAGTTCAATCCGTTTGCTCCCGACAGGGTCAGCGTCTTCCTTGACCCCACGGACTCGGTCGAGGGCAACTGGGCGCCCGCCGCGAGCATCGCGGTGAACACATCGGACCTGGTCATCACGCATCACGGGCTGCTCACGCAGTTTCAGTTCAGTGGCTCGGGTCACATCCCGGGCGGGTTCGATGAGCTGCGATGGGGGGAGACCTTCGCGGACGTCACGCCGTTCGTTCCGGCACCGGGCGCGGCCGCGCTGCTGGGCATCGGTGCGTTGGGGCTGATGTCGCGGCGACGCAGGAGCTGAGTCGCGCATTCAGGGTTGATTTGGTTGGCATCTATGAGCAGGTCTCCGTCAAGGGCCGAGCGGGAAGATTCGAGATCATTTCAACCATCTATCCGGCGTCGCCGCGTGGACGCGCCACTTCACAGAGTTCGAACCGGCCCCATTCAGGACGCACGGTATCAGGCGTTACCGCCCGCACCATGTCAACCATCGGGGTCCGGGTCTTGATCCCGCTTCCGCTTGAAGAGTCGCCTTGCTCCCGGATGGTCCCGGGTGAGCCCTCCTGATCGCTGGGTTATGTGTTGATCACATTCGAGCCCTTCCCGCGGCCGCGGCGGCGGGGTCTTCGGGTTTCAATACCATCCGCCGATGCGGACGCGGGAAGGGCGGCGGCGGAGGCCTCCTCACGCCACGACTCCCCGCTCTTGAGCATCGACAGCATGATCCGCAGCAGCTTGTGACCCGTCGCCACCAGTGCCGTGCCCGTCCGCTGTTTCTGGCCACACTTGACCTTCTCATAGAACGCCTTCATCCGAGGCGAACAGACCACCGCACGCCAGGCCGACTGCGTGATCATCTTCCGCACCGTCGCAGGTCCCTCCCGCGTGATGTGGCCCAGCCGGTTCCTGCCCGCGCTGGCATCCTGCATCGGCACGATCCCGAAGTACTTTCCCACCGCCTTAATGCTGCTGAACCGCGACGGATCGTCGATGTACGCGATCACCGCCTCGGCGGTCCGCGGCCCCACACCCGGGATCGTCCGCAGCAGCACGACTCTCGCATTCTCGGCGCCGATCCTGTCGAGCTCCTTCTCAACGATCCTTACCTGCGCGTTGAGCACTTCCAGCTCCGCCAGCAGCGACGATCGCTTGAGCCGATCCAGCCCCGTCGGCAGTTCCTGTTCGGCAATCCACCGCATCCCCGCGGCCGACCACATCGCGTGCCGCCGCGGCCCCTTGATCCCCATCGCCCGCAGCTGCGCCCGCAGCGCGTTCTTCACCTTGGTCCGTTTATCTACCAGCCGCCGGCGGTGCTCGATCAGGCCACGCCACGCCCGCACCTCGATGCCCGGCACGTGCACCCTGGGCACCGCATCCATGTGCAGCAGCCGCGCGATCTTCCTCGCATCGTTCCGGTCGTTCTTGTGCTTGGAACGGAAGACCAGTTTCAACTCCGTCGGGTGCGCGACCTGCACCTCCGCGGCCACCGGCGCCAGCAGATCGTGCAGCGTGCCGTACCCGCACGAGGCCTCGAAGCATACCTTAAACGGCTCGCCGATCGAGCCCAGGTCCTCGGCCACCGCCGCGAACCCGCCGCGGATCACCCGCTCCCGGGTCACCCGCCCGTTGGCATCAAGCTCGCACAGCGCCGTAGAGTTCTGATGCACGTCCAGTCCGATCGACAACATGTGGGTCTCCTTTCTGCGATGTGGGACGCCGGGGTACAAGCCCGACCGATCCCGTAATCATCCAGGGAGGAGACCTGCTTCATAGTGTCAGGGGCTTTAGGTTCTGTCTGACGGATCATCCGGGGCGAGGAGGCGGAGGTATCGCCTGATGATGGCGAGGTTGACGTAGGCCAGGAAGCTGGTGGCGAGTTTGTCGTAGCGTGTGCCCACGCGGCGGTTCTCCTTGAGCCACCCGACGCACTGCTCGACCCGTGCCCGCTTCTTGTACGCGCGTCGGTCAAGCCGCAGCCGAC
>JAEYNG010000318.1 GCA_023412695.1 Planctomycetota bacterium
CCCCACGACTTGTCGGTGACCAAAGGTTCTGGGTCACACCTGTTCCCATCCCGAACACAGTAGTTAAGCCAGAACCGCCGATGATACTGCTCAGCGGGAAAGTAGGTTGTCGCCGGCTTTATGACCCCTCGTAAGGGAAACCTTGCAGGGGTCTTTTCATCTTTGCCTTGCATCTTTCGACGTCGCGCCGTTCACCCGCGCCCCGTCCAGCCGGTCAGGCTTGCCACCAGCGCAACCAGCTCCTCCGGCTCCGCGGGCTTGGCCAGGTGTGCCTGGAAACCCGCCAGCAGCGCACGCATGCGGTCCTCGCTCCGGGCAAACGCCGTGAGCGCGATCGCCGGCAGCCGGCTCGGTGAGGCGCCCTCGTTCGGCAACGAGCGAATCTCGCGCATGAGGGAGTACCCGTCCTGACCGGGCATGCCGATATCGCTGAGCACGATGCCGATGGCGTCGCCCTCCTGCCGGAGCAGCAACATCGCCTCGGCGCCCGAGCCCGCCACAAACACCCGCGCCCCGGCGTCCATCAACATCCGTTTGATCAGCCCGCGTGAATCCGGCTCGTCATCAACCACCAGCACCCCGAGCCCGTCGAGCCGCCGCGGCGACGCGACCGGCTCCACGGATGCCTCCGGTGTCGGCTTGCGCAGCGGCGGGTACTCGCGTGTCTCCGCGGCCTCTGTCGATGTCGACGCCGTAGCGGGCAATTCGACGGTGAAGACGGCGCCCTGACCATCCCCGTCGCTATGCGCCGTGATGGTTCCGCCGTGAAGCTCGACTAGGTGCTTGGCGATCGACAGCCCCAGGCCAAGCCCGCCCTGCGCGCGTGTTGTCGAAGCGTCCTGTTGCCTGAACCGCTCGAAGACATGCGGCAGAAACTCCGGCCGAATCCCCTGCCCATTGTCCTCCACCACTATCTGTACGTTCGAATCGCCACGCCTTACCGACAGTTTCACGCTCCCGCCTCTTTGCGTGAACTTGATCGCGTTCGAAAGCAGGTTCCACACGATCTGCTGCAGTCGCGACGAATCACCGCGGACCGACCCCGACCGCGGGTCGATCACCGTTTCGAGCCGCACCTGCCGCGCCTCGGCCGCGGGCCGCACCATGTCCGCCGCCGCCTCGATCACCTCCGCCAGGTTGACGCTCCGCACGTCCAGCCGCAGCTTGCCCGAGGCGATACGGCTGATGTCGAGCAGGTCCTCGATCATCCGCATCTGCGCGCGCGTGTGACGCTCCACCACCTCCAGCCCGTACGCCGCGTCGGCCCGCCCAGGGTTGGCCCGCAGCATCATCGTCCAGCCAAGGATCGAGCTGATGGGCGTACGCAGCTCATGCGACAGCGTCGCGACGAAGTCGTCCTTCAGCCGGTTCGCCTTCTCCGCGTCCTCCCTCGCGGCCCGCTCCCGCTCCAGGAGGTCCGCCCGCTGGTCGAGCGCGGCGTGCAGCTCCGCCGTCCGTTCGAGCACCCGCCGTTCGAGCTCCTCGCTCGCTCGCCGCGCCTCCTCCTCGGCCCGCTTCCGCACCACGACCTCCGCCGCCAGTTGCTCGTTCGTCGCACGTAGTTGCGCCGGGCTCGGCAACTGCAACGCCCGCGGGATCAGCGGCCACAAGAGCGCGGCCGTCGTAAGCGACACCAGACCAGTCAGCAGTTTCACAACCCCGTCCACGCGGTAGTACGGCTTCCAGATCGCCAGCACCCCGAACACGTGCGTTGTCCCGCATGCCACGATGAACGTAGCGAACAACACGAACATCCAGTTGAACGCCAGGTCCTCGCGCTTGCGAACGAAGTACATCAGCGCCAGCGGGATCGAGAAGTAGGCCAGCGCGATCATCGAGTCCGCGATGATGTGGAGCCACACCACGTCCGCCTCGTAGTTCATGCACATCTGTCGCGGCGTGAATACCTCGAACAGCTTTGTGAAGAAGCCGCCCGTTCGTTCGCCGTCGGCCGGGAGCGTCGCCGCCGCCGCGTGGTGATGTCCCTGGTGCATGAGATACAGAATATCTCTGAATTCATCCCTGCACGGGCTGTCCGCCCTCCGCCGCCCCGACGCCCATACCATGCCGAAACCGTCCGACCACGGAGAAACTCGCGATGCCACCACCAGACCGACGCGCCGCCGGCCGCCTCTACGACGAAGAGGGTGACCTCCTCCTCCGCGCCGACGCCTTCGCCGACAAGGTCACGCTCCTTCCCTCCGGCCCCATCGGCGCCGGCGTCGGCCCAGGCGCGATCGAACGCATCCGCATCCTCTGGGGCCAGGACATGCTCCGAGACATGCTCGACGGCCACTACCGCGCTGTCGTCTGCGGCGTGAACGACGCCGACAACTCGCACGGCATCATCGCACAGCTCGTTGACCTCATCCCCACTAGCCAGTGGACGGCCAAGGGCGTGAGCAGCTTCGCCAAGATGTTCCAGGAATCGGTCTCCATCCACGCCGCGAAGGACCGCGAGCCGTACGTCCTCAAGTACGACCTCGACAGCCTGCTCATCCTCGCGCTCCTCCGCCCGAAGGGCCGCGACCACTTCACGCTCGACGACCTCTCCAAGGGCTTCGCCACCGTCGTCAAGATGCTCCGCGGCCGGCGCGAACGCCTCCCTGTCGCGGCCGTCAGCTTCCTCAACGCACGAGCGAACCGCCTCCTCGGCCCCGACGAGCGCGAACCGTCCTTCGAGACCGTCCTCCGCACCATGTACCAGGCCGGGTTCCGCGGCGACGTCTACCCGGCGCCCGCCATGTGGCGTTCCGGCCAGGTCGGCGTCTTCCCCTATTACCCCTTCCCCTCGGTACTCGATCAGATGCGCGCCGGCTGAAGCTGATGCAAAGAGGGCCGCGATCATGCTCGACCGCATCATCCAGCGCATGAGCGCCACGCCGCAGGCCGTCGCGGCGATGTGCGCCGGCCTCACCGATGACGAGGCCCGCTTCAAGCCGCCCTCGGGCGCGTGGTCCATCCTCGAGATCGTCTGCCACCTCGTTGACGAAGAGACCGACGATTTCCGCGCCCGCCTGCGTCTCACGCAGGAGGACCCCGCCGCGCCCTGGCCCGCGACCGACCCCGAGGGTTGGGCTATCAAGCGCGAGTACCTTAAGCAGGACCTCGGCGCAAAGCTCCGCCAGTTCGCCGCCGAGCGCGACAAGACGATCTCCTGGCTTGCCTCGCTGCAGTCGCCCGACTGGCAGGTGGCGTACAACCACCCGCGCGTCGGCCCGATCCGCGCGGGCGAACTCCTCGCCGCCTGGCCCGCGCACGATGCGCTCCACCTTCGTCAGATCGCCAAGCGCCTGTTCGAGCTCGCCGCACGCGACGGCGCATCCCTCGACCCCGCCGACCCCTTCATCACCCGGTACGCCGGCGAGTGGGGGGCCTGAGCCGCGCGCTCACTCCGCCTCGGCCGCAACCGGCTCGAGCGCGGCCGCGATCGCCGCTGCGGGCAATCGGCGGATCACCTGCACGCGCCCGGCGTGCTCCGGCTGGCCTTTCTCAAACTCCGCCGCGCCGATGTAGATCCCTACGACCACGAGCCGCTGCTCGCGTGCGTCCCATACCGCCGCTGGACCGCCGCTCATCCCCTTGAAGATGTCGTTCGGCCCGACCTGCGCGAAGATCGTCACGTCGTTCGGCAGTCGACGAGTCCCCTGCACGGCCACGGCCTCCGCGCAGATCGCCCGCGGCTCGAGCCGCCGCACCTCGTCCCACCGCATCCGCTTCGAATCGCCGGGCCAGTACCCGCACAGATAGACCTGCTCGCCCTCGCGCAGCCGCCGATTCGGATCGACCGCCGGCGCGGCCGGAAGACCCGGCGGGTCCACGCGGATGATCGCCCAGTCGTCCTTGCCGTCCCGCGTCTGCCCGGCCGACAGCAGCGTGTAGATCCGGCGCGTCCCGTCCACGTCGATGCGGCCGCGCGAGCCCACTTCTCCGCCGCCCCGCGGCAGGCAATGCCGGCACGTGATCAACACATCGTCCGAGAGCGGCACGCCCGACCCGAGGCCGCCCCAACCCGTCATCAGCCGGCACACCGGGAGCCCCTCGAGCTGCGCCGGCGTCGGCGCCCGCGACTCCACGCGAGGCGCGGCCGCGGACCGGTTGGAGTTCGAGCACCCGGCAATCCCGACCGCGGCAACGGCCGCCGCGATCACGCGGGTCATGCTCCAGGCAAGAATCGATCGGGCATCCATGCACCGAATGCTAACGCCGGTGAGGCCGGCGGTTGCGGCCCGGTCCCCATTCCTCGCCCGCCCCCCCCCGTCCTCCGC
>JAEYNG010000330.1 GCA_023412695.1 Planctomycetota bacterium
CCGCCGCGCTCGCCCAGCCGCTCGAGCCCGTCGAGCCCCGGCAGCCCGACACGACCCTCCGCCCCGCGCAGCCCGGCACCGACGACGCGCTCGTCCCCTATCAGGACCGCCCCATCCGCGCCATCCGCCTCGAGGGCGTCCCCGAGCGTGACGAGCAGCTCGTCCGCAACCAGATCCGCTCCCGCGTCGGCTCGCCCCTCTCGGCCGAATCCGTCCGCGCCGATGTGCAGCGTCTCAACCGCCTCGGCCGTTTCAAGCGCATCCTCGCCAAGGCCCAGCCATACGACGACGGCTCCATCGCCCTCATCTACGAGTTCGTCGCCACGCCGATCATCGAGGACGTCGCCGTCTCCGGCAACCGACAGATCTCCGACCAAGAGATCGCCGCGGTCGTGTCGCTGCTGAAGGACACGCCCGTCGACGACTTCCAGCTCGGCAACGCCAAGGCCCGCATCCTCAAGCTCTACCGCGACAAGGGCTACTTCACCGCCGACGTCGTCATCGACCAGAAGGAGCTCGAGGAGAACAACACCGTCCTCTTCAAGATCACCGAGGGCGAGCGCCTCCGCATCACCGACATCCGCTTCGAGGGCGCGGAGTCCTTCACCAGCCGCGAGCTGATGTCCGCCGTGAAGACCCGCACCTGGGGCATCTTCAACTCCGGACCCGTCGACCCCGAGGTCCTCGACCAGGACGTCGCCTCGCTCATCACCTACTACAAGGACCGCGGCTACCTCGACGTGCAGGCCGACCGCCAGCTCGTCTTCGCCCCCAACAGCCGCGAGGCCATCGTCAAGTTCATCATCCGCGAAGGCCCCGTCTACACCCTCCGCTCGGTCATCGCCGAGTCCCGCACGCCCGGCGAGAAGCCCGGCACCTACCTCCCCCTCCGCGTCTACACCTCCCAGCAGATCGCCGGCCTCCTCGAGATCAAGCCCGGCGACGCCTACAGCATCAACAAGCTCCGCCGCTCCATCGAGGCCATCGAGAACGCCTACACCGGCCAGGGCTACGTCGAGCTCCTCGAGCCCGGCTTCGGCATCGAGCGCCTCGAAAAACGCGACCCCGACAAGCCCGAGGTCGACCTCATCCTCCGCATCCACGAGGGCGAGCGCTCCAGGACCGGCATGGTCATCATCTCCGGCAACGACGTGACCCAGAAGAAGGTCATCCTCCGAGAGATCGATCAGGTCCCCGACCGGCCGCTCAACCTCACCTTCAACCGCGGCCAGGGCGAGCAGCGCATCCTCGACTCCGAGCGCCGCCTCTCCGAGCTCCGCCTCTTCGAGCCCGGATCGGTCAAGATGACCGTCCAGCCCGAGGACCCCGCCAACCCCGGCTACCGCGACCTCCTGCTCGAGCTCCGCGAGACCAACACCGGCTCGCTCACCTTCGGCGCAGCCGTCGACTCCGACGCCGGCGTCGCCGGCTCCCTCGGCCTCACCCAGCGCAACTTCGATCTCTTCGACCTCCCCGACTCCGCCGGCGAGCTCTTCACCGGCCAGGCGTTCCGCGGCGGCGGCCAGGTCTTCGACCTCCTCCTCCAGCCTGGCACCGAGCAGAGCCGCTACCAGATCTCCCTCTCCGACCCCTACCTCTTCGACTCCGACTACGCCGGCTCCGCCAGCGCGTACTACCGCACCCGCGAGTTCAACGAGTTCGACGAGTCGCGACTGGGCTTCCGCCCCGCCCTCGGCCGCCGCTTCGGCGAGCGCTGGAACGCCAGCGTCTTCGCCCGCTACGAGGCCATCGACATCTCCAACATCGACGAGGACGCCATCGTCGACCTCTTCGAGGTCGAGGGCGAGAGCGTCATCACCGGCGCGGGCTTCCGCATCATCCGCTCCACCGTCGACAGCCGCTTCCGCCCCACCCAGGGCACCCGCTTCACCGGCGAGATCGAGCGCGTCGGCGTCCTCGGCGGCGACTACGACTTCACCAAGATCTCCGCCGATCACACCGCCTTCTTCACCATCGACGAGGACTTCCTCGGCTACAAGACCGTCCTCCAGTTCAAGATTGCCGCGTCCTACATCCCCGAGGGCACCGACCGGGCGCCCCTCTTTGAGCGCTACTTCCTCGGCGGCCGCACGTTCCGCGGCTTCGATTTCCGCACCATCTCCCCCAAGGGCGTCCGCCAGTCCGACGGCGTCCTCACCAACGAGGCCGCCGGCGGCACCTTCAGCTTCTTCACCGGCCTCGAGATGGAGAAGCCCGTCTTCCGCGACATCATCTCCGTCGCCGCCTTCATCGACACCGGCACCGTCGACGACGAGCTGAGCTTCAGCGACTACCGCGTCTCCGCCGGCCTGGGCATCCGCATCTACATGCCCGCCCTCACCCCCATCCCCTTCGCCTTCGACGTCGGCTTCCCCATCATCAAGCACTACGGCGACCAGGAGCGCGTCTTCTCCTTCAGCTTCGACATCCCCTTCTGACACACCGCCGCACACTCGTGCTCACGGCCCGGGCCACTTCCGCCACTCAGCCTCGTACGCCTCCAGCCCGTCCTTCCACCCCTTCTCCCAGTTCGCGACGTACTCGTACTTCTCCAGCGCATCCGCGGGGATCTTCATCTCCTCGGCCTTGCGCGACCAGAACCGCATCCGCGCGCCGAAATCCAGCGGCAGCGACTGGCTCAGCCAGCACTTCTGGATCACGTCCGCACCGTCCTCGAACTGCGACGCCGCGTCCCCGTCGGGCGACCACGTCTCCGTGAACCCGATCGCCGTCTCCTCGTGCTCGCGCGCCAGCCGGTCATACCCGATCGCCTTGGCGAACTCCTCCACGCTCTTCACGCCGCGGAAGTCCTCCCGCATCGCGACCAGGTGCCCCAGCCACGCCCCGCCGTCGAGCGACTGCGCCGCCAGCCCCGCGGGATTGATCTTCCCCTTCAGGATCGCCGCGTGCCGCGCGCCCTCCGCCTCGATCTTCTCGATCAACGCGCCCGCCTCCGCCCGCGCTTCCTCGGGCGCATCCTTGATCGCCCGCTCGCCCTCGCCCACTACCCGTCCAAGCGCCTCCCGCGCCGCGCCGAACCACACCGCCGTGCGATACTCGTACTCGTCCGGCTTCTTCGGCGTCAGCATCGCCCGCGCGCCCGCCAGCACCTCCGCCGCGTCGTCGCTCCGCATCGCCTTCAGCCAGTCGATGCACTCCGACGCCCGCACCGGGTTCGGGAAATCGTTGAACGCCTGCAGCACCCGCACGCGCACGTTCTCGTGCTCCGCGTCCGCGTACTCCCGCGCCGCGTCGAAGCTCACGTGCAGCGGCGTGATCAGGTCCTTCGCCCCGTGCATCAGCACCAGCGGCATGTCCCCCTTCTTCACGCAGTCCGAGATCGCCCCGCACCCGTGCGCCACCACCCCGTCCGCCAGCGCAGGGAACGACGACGCGAAGCACTGCGCAAACCGCCCGCCCCCGCCCGAACCATACAGATAGATCCGGTTCACCGGGAACGCCCGCGACACCTCCAGCACCAGGTCCCTGAACTGCACCACCGACCCCGGCTCGACGTCAAACGACCGGCTATCGGGGATCCGCTCCTGCGCCGTCGTCCCGTCGATCCCCACCACGATGTCCCGCGGCCGGACGCCCCGCTCCCCCGCCGTCGCCGGCGCAGGATGGTTCATGATCCCCCAGCGGAAATCCGCGCGGTCCGGGTGGCACAGCACGACCAGGTCGTACCCCTCGCCCTTCTTGAAGTCCGTCGGCAGCGTCCACGTGTACCGGATCCCCTCGCGCGTCTTCCACGCGTACGGCTTCCCCGGCTCCGCATCCGCCGACGGCGCGCCCCGCTCCGGGTCCGTATCGCGCCACTCAGACCACCCCGGCGCCGAAGGGTTCCCCGTCGAGCCCAGCACGTCGTCCTCCGCCGCGGGCGTGCGCTCACCCGGCGTGTCCTGCTTCTCCGCCGGCCGCGCCTTGGGCTTGCCAAAGGTCGGCTGCGCAGCCGTCGCGGCCGCGTGCACCGACACCGCCGCCCCCACCGCCGCGACCCACGTCCACGCCCTCATGCCGTCGCCCATCCCGCGCTCCTTCCTCATCGCGCCGCCTCGCGCAGCGCGATCAGCGCATACGCCGTGATCAGCACCGGGTCGTTCTCCATCCAACGTTGATCCACGCTGCGGAACGACCCGTCCTCGTTCTGCAGCGTCGCCAGCTTCTCAACCAGGTCCTCGCGCCAGTCCCGCGCCTCCGTCTCCATCCCCTCGCCGCGGACCGGCGTGATCGTCTCCTCGCCGAGCGCACGCAGCGCACGCGAGAACGTCACGAAGTAGTAGTACAGCCCCGACTGCCCCATCCCCGGGTTCTCCTCCAGCGTGTAGTTCCGCCGGATCCAGTCGAACGCCGCCTGCACGCGCTCGTCGTCGCGCTCGAGGTCCGCGTACAGGTAGCTCTTGAACCCCGCGTACGTCATCGACCCGTACGCGCGCAGCCGGCTCACGCTCGTCCCGTCGTCCATCGACTCCTCGAACGTGCCCGCCTGGCTCTGCCCCGCGCGGCCATCGACCGACTCCGCGTTCTCCACCGTCGCGTAGATGAACCCCCCCTGCTCGCTCCTGTCGGCGTACGGCATGTCGTTGAC
>JAEYNG010000398.1 GCA_023412695.1 Planctomycetota bacterium
AGCGCGGGGGGGGGGGGGGGGCCCGGGCAGGACCGCCGCGGGGCTACGACCTCGAGACCGAGGTGCACATCACGCTCGAAGAAGTGCTCAAGGGGTGTGAGGAAGAGGTCGAGTTCACGCGGCTGGACATCTGCGAGCGCTGCACCGGCACGGGCGCGAAGCCGGGCACGAAGCCGGTGAAGTGCAAGACGTGCGACGGGCAGGGGCGCGTGCAGCAGTCGGGCCTCGGCGGCATGTTCCGCATGGTCGTCAACTGCCCGGCGTGCGGCGGGCGGGGCCAGGTGGTGAAGGAGTTCTGCGAGGCCTGCCGCGGAAAGGGCCGTCAGCCGAAGAAGCGTTCGCTGAGCGTGCGCATCCCGCCGGGGATCTCCGACGGTCAGGCCGTGCGCGTCCGGGGCGAGGGCGAGCCCGCGCCGGTAGTCGGCGGCGGGACGGACGCGATGCGCGGCGACCTGCACGTGGTCGTGCGCGTGCAGGAGCACCCGCTGTTCAAGCGCGAGGGCGATCACCTGATCATGGAGATGCCGATCGCGTTCTCGCAGGCCGCGCTCGGCGCCGAGGTCGAGGTAACGACCCTCGACGGGAAGCAGAAGCTGACGATCGCGCGGGGCACGCAGTACGGCTCGCTGCTGCGGGTGCAGGATGCGGGACTGCCGAACCTGCGGACGGGTCGTCGAGGTGATCTGGTGGTGGTCGTGAAGATCGAGATCCCCAAGCGGCTGACGACGCAGCAGGAGAAGCTGCTGCGGGAGTTCGCGGCGACGGAGAACCACGACGTTTCGCCGGAGAGCCAGGGGTTCTGGAAGAAGATGAAGGATGCGCTGCGGAAGGAAGGATGACGCGACTGGCGCGCGATGGCACGCGGTCTGAAGCGGCTTCGTAGGATTGACCGTTGGAGGCAGGAAGCGAGGACGAGATGTTTGCACGTAAGCAGCACAACGACGAGAAGACCCCGCACCAGCACGGCCCGCACGGCGGCCACGGGGATGGGTGCTGCGGCGGCGGATCATGCGGGAGCGGCGGCAAGGGCGCGGAGGGGGACCGGCCGCTGAACGAGGTGGACCCGGACGCGACCTCGGAGCTGATCGACCAGCTCACCGCGGAACGCGATGAGGCGATCGTCAACTGGAAGCAGGCGCAGTCCGACTATCAGCGGGCGCTGGCGGATTACCAGAACTTCCAGCGGCGCGCGGCGAACAACGAGACCGAGGCGCACCGGCAGGGCGTGACGAGCGTGCTGGGCAGCATCCTGCCCGTGCTTGATCACTTTGACCTTGCGCTCGCGCAGAAGCCGACGGACGACGCCGCGACGAAGATCCTCGAGGGAGTGAAAGTAATCCGCGGCGAGCTGATCAAGGCGCTCGAGAACCACGGGATTACGCTCATCAACCCCCAGCCCAACGACGAGTTCGACCCGGTGAGGCATTCCGCGATCGCGCAGCTCGCAGGGGAGAACGTCGAGCCGGGGCGGATCAGCTTCACGATGCAGCCGGGATACATGCTGGGCGACCGGGTGATCCGGTCGGCCAAGGTCGGTGTAGCCCCGAAGCCGGAGTGAGTGACGTATGCCGACGTACGAGTACGCCTGCAAGGCCTGCAAGCACCAGTTTGAGGAGTTCCAGTCGATCAAGGCGCCCGCGCTGAAGAAGTGCCCGGAGTGCGGGAAGAACGCGCTCGAGCGCCTCGTCGGGACCGGCGCGGCGCTGATCTTCAAGGGCTCGGGGTTCTACCAGACGGATTACCGCTCCGAGTCGTACAAGAAGGCCGCGGACGCCGAGAGCAAGTCCGCGACGCCCGCGGCGGACGCCAAGGCGTCGGGCAGTGGGGAGGCCAAGGGCGGTGCGAAGGACACCGCCAAGAGCGAGTCGTCGCCGAGCCCGGCGAAGGCGGAGTCGAAGCCCGCGAAGGTGAACACGGCGAAGAAGTCGCGCAAGGCGGCGGCGAAGACTTGAGCGTTCACGCGGTCGCGGCGGCGGGGGGCTGGATAGTGACGGCCTTGCCGCATTCGGGGCAGGTGCGCGTGCCGTTGACGACGGGAGTCTTGCGGAGGTCGTAGCCGCACTGCGGGCACTCGCTGGTGCGGGCGCGTCTCATACCGACGAGAACGCCGTGGGCATAGGCCGCAACGGCCGCGCCCAGGGGCATCAGGGGCCAGAGGGGAAAGACGAGCATGTGCGCATTGGTCCCCGTTGGCGATGTGGTCCGCACGTGAAAGGGTCGCCAGGCGACTGCCCAATCGGTGTGCCATGCGTTCGCGAGTGTGTAAAACCCGCGCGGCGGCACGCTGGACATGCTGGTCCGGAGTTCGTTCACGCCGACCTGCAGCGTCGCGTTCGAGACGGCGATCAGCGAGCCGCCGCCGAAATGCACCCCGATCTCGGAGTTGATCAGCGTGGTGAAGATGATGAGCGTCGCGGCGCAGATGGCGAGGCTCAACCACCGCAGCGTGTTGAGCGTGATCGTGCGTCGGACCTTCATGCGCGGCTCCGTTTGAAGAGCTCTACCATCGGCTCATGTCCATCGTCGGCCACGGAATCGACCTTGTGGAAGTCGCCCGCATCCGTGCGATGGTTGAGGAGCATGGGCAGCGGTTCCTCGACCGGTGCTTCACGGCGGCCGAGCAGGCGTATAACGCCGACTCGCGCCGGCGGTTCGAGCACCTCGCGGCGAGGTTCGCCGCGAAGGAGGCGACGCTCAAGGCACTGGGGACGGGCCTGACGAGCGGGATCGCGTGGACGGACATCGAGGTGGTGAGCGGCGCGAACGGCGCGCCGAAGCTCGCCCTGCGCGGCGCGGCGGCGGTCGCGGCGAACGTGCTCGGGGTCGACTCCTGGCTCATCTCCCTCAGCCACACCGACACACACGCCATGGCCTCGGTCATCGCCATGGGTCGCGCCGCCCGTTGATATCCCAGCGCACGAAGAGACCCCGCCCGAACCCGGACGGGGTCTGTGTGTTCTCAACAAGCCACGATCAGCGCTGCTGGGCAAGCAGGTCGCGGATCTCCATGAGCAGGGCTTGGTCCGGTGTCGGGCCGGGCGGAGCGGCGGCGGGCTTTTCATGCTCGAACCGCTTCCGCGCGTTGTTCATCAGCTTCACCATCAGGAAGATGCAGAACGCGAGGATGAGGAAGTTGATGACGACCGTGATGAAGTTGCCGTAGGCGAGCACCGGTCCCATCGCCCTCGCATCCGCGAGCGAGGGTGCCACGCCGCCCGCGGCGGTGGTTGCGGCCTCGATCTTGGTGCGGGCCGCGTCGTTCAGCCCCATGTAGAGGTTCGAGAAATCCGCCTTCCCCGCGATGCCGACGACGGGCATGATGACGTCGTTGATCATCGAGTTGATGATCGTGCCGAACGCGCCGCCGATGATGACGCCGACGGCCATGTCCATCACATTGCCGCGGAGTGCGAACTCACGAAACTCCTTGACGAAACCCATAGTGCGTTCCTCCAAATGAGTTATGTCCGATCGTTCAGGCGGGGAAGCGGGCGGAAAGGTCCTTGATGGAGGTGGTGATCTTGTCCAGGGTCGCGCCCAGCTCGGTCGAGATCGACTGCCAGTTGTCGGCGGTGGCGGACTTCAGCCGGGTGAGCTGCTCGCCCGCGGCGTTGAACTGTTTGTCGAGCTCGGTCATTGTCGATTCGACGGTGGGCCGGATCATCTCCGGCAGGGAGGTGATCTTGCCCTTGTACGTCTCGAACTGGGCCTTGGCCTGCTCGAGGCGGGGCTCGAGCGTGGCGACGGCCTGGTCGCGGAGCTTGACGAACGTGTCCGTGGCGGTTGTCTGCATGCCCTCGAGCGCGCCGGTCACGCCGCCGGTGGTGGAGGGCGCGGGGGTAGTGGCGCTCGGGGCGCCGTTCGTTCCGGTGGGAGCGGGGACGGACTCCTCGGATTTGGTGTCGCAGGCGGCAAGGAGCGAAGCTGTCCCGATCAGAACGACGAGTGCGCCGAATCGCATGGGTTATTCTCCGGTGGCACGAGCGGGTCACGAGATTCCCGGACCGATCGCCGGGCTGATAGGCCGATGATACCGTATTCAGGGGTAGGGTGCAGACCGAGGCATCTGTGGAGTTTTTCACCCCGATCCGGCGGTCACCTTCATTGACGGATGGTTGTATTCTAGAGCCAGCATGCCAAAGCCCACCCGGACCAGTCCGAAGTTCTTCCGACGCTCGGCCGCGACTTCGCGCTGGACGTTCGTGCGGGAGTTCTTGCGGTCGCCACGGGAGATGGGGACGATGTTCCCGTGCTCACCCGCGGTCGCGGCGGCGATGGTGCGGGACCTGGATCGATCAAACTGGAAGGCGGTGGTGGAGCTTGGCCCCGGCAACGGCGTGCTGACCCCCACCTTGATCGAGGGGCTGCCCGCGTCGTGCCGTTTCATCGCGATCGAGCTCAGCGAGTCGCTGTCGGAAGAGTTTCACCAGCGACTGCCGGAAGTGGAGATCGTCCAAGGTGACGCGGCGGAACTCGTTCGGATCTGCGGCGAGCACGGTGTCGGCGAACTCGACGCGGTGTTCAGCGCGTTGCCGCTCCGGCTGTTGCCGCCGGCAGTGCTGCAGGGCGTGCTCGCGTCGGTCGCGAAGATGCTGCGGCCCGGGGGCGTGTTCGCGCAGGTGACGTACTGGCCGGCGGCGCTCACGCCGGGCAAGCACATGCGTGAGCAGGTGTCGCGTCACATCGGACCGGTGGAGTCGGACCGGCTTGTCGCGGGGAATGCGCCGCCCGCGTGGATCTTCCGCTGCATCCGCGAACGGGGACAGGCATGATGAGGCACGCATTGATTGTTGCCGGGGCGCTCGCTGTCGTGGCACTGTCCTGGCCGCTCGCCGGGTGCACATCGACGCGCATCGAGCTGGCCGAGAAGTTCGGCTATGCCAAGCGCGAGCAGTTGGCCGACAAGGTGAAGGCGGCTCGGGACAGCCAGCAGGAAGCAAAGGAGCAGTTCGAGTCTGCGCTTGCAGAGTTCATCGCCGTGACGGGGGTGGACGTCAAGGACCTCGAGTCGAGGTACTCGCGGCTGACGAAGGAATACGACCGAAGCAAGTCCCGAGCGCAGGCCGTCAGCGACAGGATCGACGCCGCGGAGCGGGTGGCCGGGGCGCTCTTCAGTGAATGGAAGAGCGAGCTCGAGCAGTACTCGAGCGGCACGATGCGGAGCGCGAGCGAGCGGCAGATGAACGACACGCGCCGGCAGTACGACCGGCTGATCGAGGCGATGCGTGCGGCGGAGGAGAAGATGCCGCCGGTGCTCGCGGCGTTCAACGACCAGGTGCTGTTCCTGAAGCACAATCTGAACGCGAGGGCCATCGCTGCGCTGCAGGGAACGGTGGACGAGGTGCAGAGCGACGTGGCCGCGCTGGTGCGGGAGATGGAGTCGGCGATCGCGGAGGCAGACGCGTTCATCTCCGAGCTTAACGATCCTTCGAGCGACCCGCCGCGGTAACGGCCTCGCGTGAAAGCTCTGCAAGGCCGCGACGGGGACAGGTGATCACGTTGCGGCCGCGGTACCGCTCGCTGACCTTGTGGGCGAGCTCGGTCGAGCCCCAGAGGACGACGAGGTCGGCCCATGCGCAGTCGGCGTCGGCGTTGGCCTGCGGGCGGGCGACGGTGCCGTCCACTAGGCTGAGCTGCACGCGGTTGCCGATGAGGCGCGTGAGGTCCTCGCGGGTGGAGGGGTTG